>NVXL01000044.1 GCA_002746115.1 Alteromonadaceae bacterium | reverse complement strand
CCAAAACCCGACACCTACCCCACAACCCACAGCGACTCCTCAACCCACACCGACACCAACGCCAGGCTCCTCAGTCACGATACAAGCCGAAAGCTTTGCTGCAATGAGCGGCATTCAAACCGAACCTACCTCAGACACAGGTGGCGGCCAAAACGTTGGTTGGTTTGATGTTGGAGACTGGCTCTCCTACTCGGCTGTAAACTTAGGCTGCTCAGGTACTTACACAGTTGAATACCGCGTTGCGGCTAACGGTGCAGGCGGCTCATTCACACTAGAGCAAGCCGGTGGCGGTGCCTCTTACGGCTCACTTAATGTACCGAATACTGGCGGCTGGCAGAACTGGACGAATATCTCTCACGACCTCGTATTACCCGGCGGAAGCCAATCCTTTGGTATTGCCATTAGCCAAGGCGGCTGGAATTTGAACTGGTTTAAAGTCACAGAGAAAGACTGTAACGGCAACCCTACGCCCACGCCAACATCTACGCCTAACCCTGGCGACGACATTACAGCCAACCAAGCCGCCCAAGCGATGGGCAAAGGCTTTAACCTCGGCCAAATGTTTGAAAGCGATGATAAGCCACGCACTTTAGCGGCAGCAAAAGCCAAGATTGACGCCTACTACGCTTTAGGTTTTAGAAACGTACGTATCCCCGTCTCGTGGACCATTAATATTGGCGGCTCCACTTTAGCCAATAGTGACGGCGCTGTAGATCGTAATCACTCACGCGTACAAACCATTCAGCAAGTCGTTGACTACGCACTGTCGTTACCTAATCTTTATGTGATTATTAATACCCACCACGAAGGCCCAATTAAAGACGGCAACCAATGGTGGAGATTAGAGCGCATTTGGGCAGACCTTGCCGATATCTTCCGCGATCGTGACCATCGTTTATTATTTGAATTATTAAACGAGCCGCATTTAGGAGATGGTTCGGCAATGCCTGCGGGTAACCTGCGCAATATGTCTGGTAAGGCTTACAATAAAATCCGCGAAGTCGATTCAAAGCGTATTATTTTAATCGGCGGCAACCAGTGGTTCCACGCTAACGAAATGGCCGAAGTTTGGCCAAATCTCAACGAGGTCGGCCACGGTCAAGATCAATACGTCATGGCAACCTTCCACCACTATGCGCCTTGGTTTGAATTCCATTCTGAAGACGCTTGGCCAAAAGACCTTAACTTCAACGATGGCACGGTTAGCGACCCAATGGAAACCATGAAGCAATGGGCGAACACGGTTGGCAATGGCATGCCCGTTCACATCGGTGAATGGGGCGTTGGCTGGGGTAAACTGCGTGGCTCAATGACATGTAACAACATTCGCCTTTGGTATCAAAAATTCGGCCCATTCTCAGCCGAACGTAATCAACCGACTTCCGTTTGGGACGATGGTGGTTGGTTTAAGATTTTTGACCACGGCACCAATAGCTTTAACAATAATCTCGCGCAATGCGTGAGCGGTAATTGTGATTGGAATACAGCTGAGCGTATGAATAGCGGGTGTTTTTAAATTGTTGAAGTTAAACTGTTAAGCAGTTAAATCGTTAGGAATAAGTTCCTACCGTTAAAAACCCCCTCATTTTTTGAGGGGTTTTTTTGTTTGGAGGATTATTTAAGGGGATTTTATTTTCAGGCTCTATTTATAAGCACCTAATATAAAGTTCAAACATCGACAACATCAAGCGCCGGGAATAAGCACTTACAAAGAGCTATTTTTTGGAGCTGGAATACTTGAATCTACAGTATAAAAACACGGCTTTCCGCTACAACATTTTCCGGGAACGTCTTTTAGCATATTTTGGGGCTACAATCACCTTAGTATGTTTCAAATATAGCCTTTTCGGAAAAGGACAAAAAAAACTCGACATATAAATTGACTTTAAGCCTAGAAGTGAATTCCCTTGATCGCTGATCACGGCGACGCGATACTCACCACCATCGCCGTCAAATAATAAGGTGCTGGCACTACTGCCACCGGTCAGTGCAACTTAAGTGCGATGAAAATCATTCAAATGAAGCAGAATAAAATTTTGCGTTTATACTGAAAGAAAGGCCTACAGACTAGTCTTATTATATTAGCGGTCATGAACCAAGATTTAAACATAGACGTTGGTATTACGGTTGCTAGGATCAATGAGGTGCTTGATCTGGAGAATATGTTAACGGCGGATGAACTTTCGTAAGTGAGCAGTAGTCAGCCAACGTCCAAAAAACAGTGAAAAAACCTCATAGTGGAAGAGTTTTCAAATGACCATACGTAAATTATTTTTAATAACGATGTTGGTTTTAGTTGCCTTGGCTACTATAACGGGCACCATATACCTAACGTATACTGATGCAGTGAAGGTTCAGAAAATGGCGATGGATTACCGCCATCAAGCCTTTTTGATTTCTGAAGAAATGGAGACGGATTCTTCAGACCTTACCAACACTGTTCGACTTTACACCATGACGGGTGAAAGAAAGTGGCGCGACGCCTACTTCTATGTGCTCGATAAAGCAGCCGGTAAAGTCGCTCGAAAGGATGGAACTACCATTGCATTTTCCGAAAAAGTGAAGGCACTTAAGCTAACCAAACAAGAGGAAGATCACCTTCTTCAGTCAAAAGCTGAGTCGGATGGGCTTGTGGTGATAGAGGTTGAGGTAATGGATGCTGTCGATGCCCACGCCAAAAAATATGGTTACGGTAAAGCGTATCTGGCTAACAAAACTGAAGCGCTGGATGCACAGGCATTAAGGCTGTTTGATGATGACTACTACGAATTTTTAGGGGATATCGGTGGAGAGATTGCACAATTCAACGCGTTGCTATTTGGTCGAGTAGAGCGTCAAATAACGCAGGCGGCGTCAAAAGCCAATACGCTTCAAACGATGTTCTTTATCTGCCTGAGTGTTTTGGTGATCGCCACCCTGCTATTGATTACTTATATCAATTACTTCTTGAATAAGCGCTTGGGGGGTGAGCCCGCCCAGCTATCAGACATTACTCGCGAGATTGCCGGAGGCAATCTAACGGTTGAAGTGCCTGTCAGGCACAACGACAACACTAGCTTAACGGCATCAATGAGTGCCATGCAGAAAAAGCTCATTGAAGTAGTTCAGATGATTCAAGCTAACTCAGGTCAAGTTTCTTCGGCGGCATCACAAGTTAGCGATACGGCGAGTTCGTTGAGCCAGGCGGCGAGTGAACAAGCGGCTAGTGTTGAGCAGGTGAGTGCTTCAGTGGAACAAATGGGGGCCTCGATTAGTCAGAATAGTGAAAATGCTCAGAAGACAGATAGCATCGCTCGCGAATCTGCTGCGGCAGCTTCAGATGGCGGCAACGCGGTGACAGGAACTGTCAAAGCGATGTTTCAAATTGCAGAAAAAATTACGATCATTGAGGATATTGCGTATCAAACCAATATGCTGGCGCTGAACGCGGCGATAGAAGCGGCGCGTGCAGGCGAACACGGTAAAGGCTTTGCTGTCGTGGCGGCCGAAGTCAGAAAACTGGCTGAGCGCAGTCAGATCGCGGCTTCAGAAATCAGTACGTTAACCAGCGATAGTGTAAAAGTGGCTGAGAGGGCCGGTATACTGCTTGGAAAAATGGTTCCGGACATTACTAAAACGGCTGTATTGGTTCAGGAAATCACGGCTGCATCGGAAGAGCAATCCAGTGGTGTGGGGCAAATATCCAGTGCGATTCAACAACTTGATAAGCTAACCCAGCAGAATGCGGCTGGCTCTGAAGAGCTTGCTGCGACAGCTGAAGAGATGCAGAGCCAGTCAAAAAACTTACAAGAGGCGGCTGGGTTCTTTCGCTTAACAAAGCAGGAAGAGGGAAAAAGACCAATATAAGGCTTCACCTAGACCTTCCGGTCAAGCGGTAAAACCAGAAGAACTTGCGAGTGGCCGTCATATTGATGAGGCAACGTTCAAGCATTTTAAGGTGTATTGCTATACCACCTTAAACTCCCCGATGAACAACACGTGCTATGTATGGCGCCGAGCCATATTGATTTTTATTTTTCTAATATTTGATAAACAAGCCGCTGCTGAATATTAACACGGCAAAATTTAACTTGACAACGATTTGATTGAGCTTAAGCACGGATACTGCATAACTACCGGCACTAATAAGCGTCGTCGGGAGCGCGCTGCAAACGCTCATCGGCAAGGTAATTTTCTCAGTTTTTTATTTAACTCACTCTTCATCGAAAACTCCACAGAATATTAATTGTGTATTTTCTAAATTAAAAACATTGGCTTTGCTGGTGTTACGGGTTCTGCATTGCAGCAACTGCATGAAGGKGTGTCGAGAACTGAAGGGGCGAACTTAAAGACAAAGATGGTTTTGAAGAAACATAGTAAGCATGTATGATTGCCGCCCGTGTACCACCTTAGGACAAATCAGCTATGCCCCCTTTATTTGAAGAAATTGATAGCCAAGCCTCTCCCCTAGGTGAGATATCCCTGCGTAGACGGCGCATGCCTGTGTTTGGCGACAGAGACATCTATGAAGTAAAACTAGGCGACGAATTTTTAATGTCGAGTATGTTTGTTGAAGCCGAAGAGGCGCTATCGACGCTTGGCTTAGCTGCCATACAAGGCGACAAGCTCAGTGTTGTCGTAGGTGGCTTAGGCTTAGGTTACACCGCCGTGGCGGCATTAAAAGACGAACGCATTACAGAACTGCTCGTGATCGACGCCTTAGATACCGTCATACGCTGGCATAAAGATGAGCTCGTACCTCTAGGGAAAACACTCAACGCCGATGCACGAAACCGTTATGTGCTGGGCAGCTTCTTCGATCTAGCTACATCTCCCAGCACCGGCTTCGACCCAAACAGCGAGGGCAAAAAGTTTGATGCCATTCTTTTAGACATCGACCACTCCCCCACCGAATTCTTAAACGCAGCCAACGCCAGCTTTTATACCACCGAAAACTTAGCCCTTATGGCAGAGCAGCTTAAACCCAAGGGAGTGTTTGCCATGTGGTCGCAAAACCTACCGGAAGCAAGTTTTGAAGCTTTGCTGAAAACGGTGTTTAAAAGTGTCGAGTCCCATGTAGTCTCTTTTTATAACCCATTTCAAAGTGGTGAATCGACAAATTCTGTATATGTCTGTGTAAAACAAGGCGAATAGCAAAAGCGTTAAGCTTCCGTTCAGTATCGCTAGTTGATAATCCACACTCCAATTATATAGAAGGTCACCTTTTAGCCTTTGTCGAATCTACGGATTGCAGCTATGAGAGAAATGGCGATATGCATAGCGGCATCGAGGCTGTGAAGCATATCAACAAGAAATACGCACATTTCTCAAAGAGAATTTCAACAGCCGAGGATTTTATTAAACATTCGGCGACAAAAAGCAAAATGTCCGGCAAGTACTATCTTGTACACTGCACAAACAAGGCTCCGGTAAAAAGTAGGGATTGGCTATTAACGGAATTGAAGCGCTATAGGTCTACTCAATAACAGTGCTAATCAGGTAAGGGCGAGTTCAGCGTCACAACCACCACCTCGACAGCAGCAAGAATACACAAGCTTAATATAGCCGATCACAAGGCGATTATACTAAAAAGATCTCAGAAAACGGCGCGATAATATATCGTCGCCACCAATCCTATTATATAGCTGAATAAGCATAAGCATTTATCCAATATTTTATTGGCATTGAAGACGACATTCGTTTTCTCAGATTAGCATGGGGCGCCTTTAATCGTACGCTTAGCACGAGTGGTCCATTTCGGTTTAAGCCTTTGCTCAACGTAATCCACATGAAAAAAACACTTTGCATTGCACCTTTATAAATTCTAGAAATTTTGGAAAAATTGACGCCACATTGGTACCTAAATATGGAATCGGCTCTCACTTTATACTAATCTATGTATAGATACATCTAATAGGTAAACAACAATGAGCTATTACCAAGTAGTATTAGAGGGGAAGAACTTTCTCATTGAAGTTAACGGCGAAAACAAATCAAGTGAATTTCATACGACTCGCTGGGTAAAAGCAAGCACCCCAGAGGCGGCTAAACTTGCTGCTGTTGAGTTGGTAACAAATGACGAATCCTTGGTTCACATCACCCATAATTCTGACAACTCCGAATGCAGCCCAACAGTATATTCATCTAAATTATCTACCGTTAGCTGGATGTGGTATATCCGACGCAAGCCCGGCAGAGGCTACACTTTTCATCTCGACAAAAATGACAGAGCAGAGCAAAACCTTCAGCTGTCGCTAGGGCTTTAAACCACGGCATATAACTTCAGCTATCACTAGTATATTACATAAAGTCATAATGACCGACAACAAAACAAAAAAACCTGGACTATAACAAGTTAATCAACGACAGCTGACTGACACGAATAAACGACGACTGTGCCGCTTGCAAAATAAGTATTTGCGACGATAAGCGCGTGGCCGCCTCGGCATAATCCACATCCCGTAGATCCGATAAAATACCTTGTGTGACCAAGTCAGTATCCAGATGAAAACTGTTGGTACTTTCCAGGGTATTAAATCGTGCACCTAAAGTCGACATAATTTCAAGGACGCTCGTCTGCGCATTAGCAAGATTAGACAATGTCGATGCGATAGTATCTTGCAGGCTCTCCCGCATATCCTGACTACCATCATAATTGCGCATAGACTCAGCAAAGCGCGCCAAAGTCGTTAGCACATCTTGTTTATTAGTTGAATCAATAAACAAGCGGTCGCCTGCGCGGGTCAACTCACCGTTATCCGAGGTGACGCCGACAACCGTATCAATATCCCCCATCACAGTATTAATATTGGCCGAGCCGCTATTAATGCGAATTTCAATTCCGTCAGGCATGCTAAACCCAATGGTATCAGCGGTAATTCCCAGCGAGCGTAAACTGTCTAAATTACCATTACCCGGGTCATTTAACGCCGCTTCTAGGTCTTGCGGCGTCGTAATATTACGATCCAGTACAAATGTTTTCGTACGGCCTCCCACGGTAACTTCAAATGCTTCATCCAATGGCGGAGTAAAATCAAACCCAGTATTACCGCCGTATTCAAGTGTTGCCGGTACTGCCGCGATACCAGATACCGGCCCGCCAGAAATTCGTATGCGAACGCCGTTTAATTCAATTGGGTTACCCGAAACATAAGGAACATCCTCCTCAATCACTCGACCACTCGAACGCTCAGAGACCGTGTAGTTCTTACCGGGCGGCGTAATATCGGTATCAGCGTTAAAAGTGATCATCATATCTTGCGGATAAAAACTGTCGTACTGCGCTTGATCAAATACCTCCCCTACCGAAATTTTCACTGGCGGAGAAGAGAGATTAGTGGGGCTTACCGAAGTACGTATCGTATTATTCACGCTATCAACATCGACAAAAGCGGCCTTACCCGAGTCGCTAGCTGCGACGGTTGTATTATTGGCGATTTTAATAAACTGCTGGCCTTCATCACCGTTGTAACTAAAACCGGTATCAATGCTGCCACTAAAGGGCTCGCCACTGCTTTTATAACCGCCAAAGATAAAGTCACCGTTAGCGTTACGGGTATTTAATATGTTCCGCAACTCATCTAGCCTCGCCTCCACTTCACTCGCCAGTGCACCATATTCATTGGGTGTCAAAGTCGCGGTGTTACCGGCTTGCACGCCTACCTCTTGAATACGCTGTATTAGATTATTCACGCTTGTTAAGGCGGTCTCTTCTAGCTCAAGATTGTTTTTTGCGATATTGATATTACTGCGAAATTGACCAATATTTGCTAACTCTTCCGTTAGCTGCATAATCTTGGTGGCGGCTACAGGGTCATCAGAAGGCCGAATTACGCGCTGACCAGTCGACAACTGATTCTGCGTTTTAGTCACCGCTTCGGTAGCATCCGCCATGCTATTGGTGGCAATGTTAAATACTTGTAAGGATGATATCCGCATTTTAGATCACCGGGGTTTTATACCAAAACGTCAAATTAGAAGGAGTTGAGTAATCTATCAAACAAATCCCGTGCCACATTGATCACTTGCGCGTTTGCTTGGTAAAGTTGTTCGAACTTAATAAGGTTTGCAGCCTCCTCATCCAAATTAACACCTGAAATGGAATTGCGTCGCTCAATAGATTGTTCCAGCACTTGCTCACTGGCATCCAAATTAATTTTTGCAGAAGCGGTATCAATACCGACCTCCTCAACCAAAGATGCATAACCCTCTGAATAACTAACCGTGCCATCCTCCAAGGTGCCAGCGTCCGCTAGATCTGCCATTAATAAAGCATTTCGGTTATCGGAGCTAGAATTGCGATTAAAATCTAAGGTAAAAGTGTCGCCAATACGCGGGGTGCCTTCTATCTCCGCTTGAATACCAAGGTAAGTGGACAAAGAAAAATCCACAGCCTCGGTATTGCCAAATAACATACTGTTCGGCGGAAAAGTCCCTAGCACGAGACCATCCGCCAAGGTCACGTCCATTCGTCCACCAATATTCGCCAAGGCACTGACGCTATTGCCGTTCCCCTCTAAGGCTAAATTGGTATTGTCACCATCACTAACATCAACCGACTCCCCGACGGCGGCCGTAAACGCCATTGACAGGTCGTTGCCTTCACTCTCGTAAATACGCAACTCTGAACGGCCTGTTACCGGGTCAACACCTCCGACAGCATGTATCCCCTGCAAAGACAGTGTGGGGTTATCATTAATGCGCGTAGCGACATAATCTAAAAATTCATTAAATTCACTGACGGGGTCCGGCACGCCTGAGCCTAACTCCGGTGCGCCGGTGACGCTATCGAGGGAGTATTGCAATAGATCTTCACCGTTTAAATTTAACTGTAACGGCTCTTGGCGCGACACTTGAAAATTACTAATCTCCATATAGTTAAACGCGTTCGCGGAGACGCCTTGAACGTTGTCTAACATACTGGCCGTTTGTGCCATACTGGCATTTAGATCGGTAAATAAATTCTGTGTAATTTCGCTACCGTCGTCTTGCGTACTGGTTAAAGTAATCACTTCAGCAGGGTAACCGTTGGTGGTAAAGCCATCACCACTAACCCCGTCTTGCCCCCCAACGGTAGTAAAGGTAGCCCCGGCCTCAATAGTGAAGCCCAAAAGGTTATTCGCTTGTCCAACGGGTGCAAAGTCACCGCCGCCATCAGGGTCATTGTTATAATTCTGAACCGCTACATCACCAAAGCCTGGTGTATTTAGACGAAAAGCTAAGGTGCCATTATCGGCAATATAGGCGCGGGCATCAGTAAGTGATATCTGGGTGTTTATTTCACGAATTAAGCGATCATTATCCGTCACGGCGCTATCGATAACGACCGTGAAAGTGCCATTATTGGCGCCGCCAGCGGTATTAGTCACTTCGATTTCAAAACTAAACTGGTTAGCGGTGTTGGTAAAATCAACGCCAAATGCTGGCGGATTGGCTGGCGGCGTGTCAAATTGTAAGGCGGCATTTTGCGTAGCACGCCTACCCTCTGGCAAGCCAATCATGTCGCCTCTGGTTGTCACCAAGGTTTCACCAGGGTCTGTGCCAAAAATAGGATTAAGCGCGCCGATAACATAACGCTGATCACGCAGCGGCGGCTCCAACTGCTTAGGATTCCCCTGATCGGTATTATCTAAGACCTCATAGGTGGTATCTGAAGTAAAACGCACTAACATTGGCGGACTCATTTGTCCGGAGGTTGCCAAAAGCGGCAAAGGTTCGCCAAACTGATCATCGAGAGAAAGCACCTCCCCCTGCGAAATTGCACCACTTCCGACATTGCCAAGTGATGCATCTGTTAATAATGGACTCCCAAAAGCAATATCTTGTGGGCTAATTAGCGCCGAAGAAAAATCACGTGCTGCCGCACGGAAGGGCTGCAATACAAATTTGTCGCCCGACTGAAAAGATCCGCCTTCAAACTTTAATGATAAGCCGTCAAATTCCACACTAGTCGGAAAAGCACCGGATAAAATTCCAACACTCACCTCTTCCCCATCCGATAAGCGCTGAATGCGGTACAGGCCGCCTGACTCGACTTGAAGCTCATAATCACTCGCCACAAGCGCTTCACTGTTCTCAATATTTAATGATAATATTCGGTCTGCGGGCGGAGCATTTTCGCTACTGCCTTTTACCCTCGATCTAGATACTTGCGTATCATTCACATCCGAAAAAAAGTTCGAGCCAAACTCTTCGTTTAGGTTAATACCTTGCTTATGAACCACATTAAGAGTATCCGCCATTACCACGGCTAAACGACCAAACTCATTAAACGTTTTACTCAAACTGGTTTCACGAAAACGAATCAATCCGCCTAGTTCACCACCGGAAACCAAATCGGTAATAACTTTATTACCCTGATCACCGATGACGACCAACTCCGCTTTACTCGCATCAGTATCGCTTGGAACAAGCCCCAGCTGGCGCACATCAGTGCCCACAACAAGGCTTTCACCGCGGCCAACGATGACATTTAGTTGGCCGGCACCGCTATCAAAGGTTTGCACACCAATTAATTCAGATAGGCGTTTTACCGCTCGCCCTCGCTGATCAAGCAAATCGTTGGGGGCGCCGCCTGAACCTGCAGTATTAGAGATTTGTAAGTTAAGGTTGCCAATACTTTTTGCTAGGGCATTTATCTCGCTAACAACTCCGGACATACCGCTGGATATATTATCGGCGAGTTGCTCAAACCGACCATGAATCGTATTAAAGCGATCCGCTAGGTTATCTGCCTGACTAATAATCAACTGCCTTGCAGGAATAGACGTCGGGTCATTGGCGCCGTTTTGCATGGCAGAAAAAAACTGTTCCAAACTACCCGATAAGCCTGTGGCGGAGTCCGACAGTAAGGTATCTAATTGGGATATATTATCTTCAAAGACTTCGATGTCTTTAAATAAAGTGGTATCAACGCGTAACTGCTCATCAATAAACTGGTTAGCGATTCGCTCTACAGAAGATACGGTAACGCCATTACCGATAAAACTATTGCCCTGCAAGGTAGCAGGGTTAGTTAACAGATCAACCCGCTGGCGGCTATAGCCGTCAACACCAGAGTTGGATATGTTGTGACCAACGGTATTGAGGGAGGCTTGCGCCGCGCGTAGCCCGGTAACACTAATGCCGAGTAAATTACCAGTCATAAGCCCTACCCTCCCGCAACTCGGTCATAGACACCAATGACTTTTTTAGCGTACTTGGGGTCGGTGGCATAACCGGCATCTTGTAAGGCTTGAATATAGGTTTTAGCATCCCCTGTGGACATCAATACTTGCTGGTAACGCTCGCCACCTTTAAGGAAGTTAACGTAGTCATCAAAGCCTTGCTCTACCGAAGAGTACACTCGAAATTTGGATGACTCCATGACGTTTTTACCACCAACAACTTCTAGTGAGCGCTTTTCGACGCTATCACCCGCCCAAGTACTTCCGGCTTTGATATTAAATAAATTATGGCTGGACTGGCCTTGGTCATTGCTTAATACGTATTTGCCCCAGCCGGTTTCCAAGGCCGCTTGAGCGACAAGGACTTGAGGCTCAACACCTAAACGTTTGGCGGCTTTTTCCGCATGTGGTGTAATTTTGGCAATAAAATCTTCAGGTGAATTCGCAATCTCTACGCGCTGACTAACTGTAGGCTGCGCTGACGCACTCGCGGCTGCTACATTAGTGCTTGCTGTCTTAGCTTCTAGCTCTGAGCCTATATTTGAACCTGGGCTTGAACCTCGGCTTGAACTTGGAATTAAAAAACCTGGATTTAAATCAGGTTTTAACTCAGCTTTTGATTCGATCACAGGCTTAGCCTGTGGTTCAGATTGTGGTTCAACTATAGTAGAGCGTTGCTCACGCTGTATAGCATGCAAGGCAGTAGGTACATTAGCCGCTGGTATGGTGAGCGGTATGCCTTCTGATGCGGGCGATAAAGGCGCCAACGAAGGTGGCGCGTCTAGATTGCGTATCCCTTCAGAGGGTTTATCTGCCGATTTATCGAAATTATACGAGCGTGACATTTGACGATACATGACATCAGCAATACCGATACCTCTGCCGTTAGCCATTTTTTGCGATAATTGCTTGTCATACATGTCACGATAAAACCCCTCTTCTTTACTGTTAAAAGGGCTATCCTCTTGTTCAAACACGGCATTCGCTGAGCGCATGCCTTTCATCATCATGTCGATAAACATCGATTCAAATTGCTTGGCAACTTTTTTTAGCGCTTCGTCGTCTGACTCGCCCTTACCAATACTTTGGAGTGCATTTAAGTCGGTATAAATATCCGGCGCGTTATTGTTTGCCGGTAGCGAGGAAATACTCATTAAATCACCACTATTTCAGCATTTAAAGCGCCGGCTTGCTTCAGCGCTTCAAGGATAGCCATTAAATCGCCCGGTGCGGCGCCAACATCATTGACAGCTTTTACGATGTCGTCAAGCGTAGGCCCCGGTGCAAACTTGAACATGGGGCCAGACTCTTCTGTTACTTGAATATCACTCTCGGGCACTACAACGGTATTCCCCCCCGCTAAAGCGTTCGGTTGAGCAATCACCACGTCCTCTTTTATYGTGACAGTTAAAGAGCCATGCGTTACCGCAACCGGAGATACGCGTACRTGTCGACCCACAACAATGGTTCCAGTACGGGAATTGATGATGATTTTAGCTGAGGACTCGGCCGGCGTTACTTCGATGTTTTCAAGTAAGGAAATATAATCTACTAGGTGAGCCGGATTTTTAGGCGCTGAAACCCGAATAGAAGTCGCATCCATTGGCATTGCGAYATCGGGACCRAGTAAATCATTAATGCTATCGGCAACGCGCTTTGCGGTGGTGAAATCCGGAGTATTCAAGTTAAACACCAAGTTATCATCGCCACCAAAACTTGTTTTAACTGCGCGCTCTACCATAGCGCCGCCAGGGATTCTCCCGACGACTGGAACATTTACGGTAATACGCGAACCGTCTTTACCCTCAGCACCAAAACCACCAACAAGCAAATTACCCTGTGCAATAGCATAAATTTTACCGTCCAAGCCTTTGAGTGGCGTTAGAAACAAAGTGCCGCCGCGTAGGCTTGTCGCATTGGCAACAGAGGATACGGTGATATCAATGGTTTGACCTGGTTTTGAAAATGGCGGTAATTCAGCATGGACGGCCACTGCCGCAACATTTTTCAATTGGAATTTTGAACCCGACGGTACGGTAATACCAAACTGCTTTAACATCGAAGAAAAAGACTGGGCTGTAAAAGGCGCTTGGTTGGTTTTATCACCTGAACCATCAAGACCGACAACTAAGCCGTAACCCACTAATTGGTTGGAGCGCACGCCTTTTAGGCTGGTAATATCTTTGATACGATCGGCATGCCCCAAGCTGCTTTGCAGCAAGATGGAAAAAACAATCAAGGTCGCGGTTAATTTTTTCATGCGCTTTTTGCTCTGTCTCAATGACGATATTTATATTATTGATAGTTAATGACAAAATGTGCGTAACTGATTTAATACAACACTAAAAAGGCCAAATGCCACTATTAAAAAACTTACCCAACCAACCCACTTTTTGTGAATTAGCTAACTGACCTGTACCGGAATACGAGATTCGTGCGTTGGCAATTTTATTGGATTGGACAATATTATCGGGGGAGACATCATCAGGTCGCACCAAACCGCTCAAGCGAATATACTCGTTGCCTTGGTTAATATTGACCCATTTCTCCCCTCGAATAATAAGCGTACCGTTTGGGTAAACCCCAACAACGGTCACACTTACGGTGCCACTTAAATTGTTACTCTGGTCAGCGCTCGCTTCCCCGGTAAATTCACGCTCACCGATAAGGTTGGTACCAAGACCGAAAGCACCTAGGCTAGGCCGCGTGCCAAACAGTAAACTGGTCTCCGCTGTGGGGGATATACTAATATCACTATCTTTGACGAATTCAACATTGCTTTGCTTACTAGAGGTCGTGCGCTCTTGTAACACGACGGTAATAATATCACCGACACGCATGGCTTTTTGATCCGTAAATAAGCCCATGCTATCGTCCGGGCTAAATAAGGATCCGTCTTGTGGCGCTGCCGGTAAAGGCATAGTCTGTAGGACTGGCGCATAAAAAGGATCGTCCGCTTGGACTATCTCAGTCGAGGCGCAAGCGCCCAGCAATGCCGCACAGGTCAAAGCAAGTGACACCTTAGTCGCACGAATCAAATTCCGTGTCATGTCGGCAGTCATACAAGTTGTCGTATATGTTGTTATATAAATTGTCATATAAAATAAAGTCATGGCGCTAAATCTCTTAAAGATTCTGTGAGATAAATTGCAACATCTGGTCCGCGGTAGAGACGACTTTAGAGTTCATCTCATAGGCCCGCTGGGTGGTAATCATGTTCACCATCTCTTGCACGATATCAACGTTAGAGTTTTCCAACATGCCCTGTTTTATTTGCCCTAATCCGTTTTCACCCGGCGTGCCCGTCACCGGGTCACCACTGGCGGCAGTTTCCAAAAACAAGTTACTGCCTATGGCTTGAAGACCGGCAGGGTTAATAAAATCAACCGTTTGAATAGTGCCTAGATTTTGCGGGTCTGGCTCGCCATTAACAAAAGCATTCACAATTCCGTCAATTCCGACGGTGATCGCATTAACGCCATCGGGAACGGTAATATTGGGGCTGAGCAACAGGCCACTGGCGTCGACAAGTTCACCGTCGCTACTAAGATGTAATTGCCCGGCACGGGTATAACCTATGGTGCCGTCAGGTTGCTGAACTTGGAAAAAACCGCGCCCATCGATCGCAAGATCAAGAGGTTGCTCCGTCACTTGCAAGCTGCCTGCGGTAAATTGTTTTTGGGTGCCAACAACGCGTACACCCGTGCCGAGCTGCAAGCCTGAAGGCAACTGTGTCTCTTCTGATGTTTGCGCACCGGGCTGACGTTGGATTTGGTATAAAAGATCTTCAAATACGGCTCGGTCGCGCTTAAATCCAATGGTAGACGCGTTAGCCAGATTATTGGCGACGGTGGTCAGCTGCTTATCTTGTGCTGATAGCCCGGTTTTACTTATATACAATGCCGCGTGCATAAATCACCTCGTAATTAACATGTTCCAAGCGCTAGCTTTGTTGTAGCAAGCTGGCGGAAGTCTCGGAGTTTTCCTGTACTTTGTGCATCATTTTTATTTGCATTTCAAACTGCCGTGCGAGCCCTAAAATACTGGTCATTTCATGCACGGCATTGACATTACTGCCTTCTAAAAATCCAGAGATTAAACTGACGCTCGCATCCGCTTGAATATCAGCGTTTTCAGGGTCTCGTGGGCGAATAAGTCCATCGGTAGATTTTTCCATAGTGCCGGTAGGCGGATTCACTAAGCGGATTCTATCCACGATCGCAGGTGCATCAGCGCCCTGCCCGAGTGGGATAATAGTGATACTGCCATCGAGGCCTATTTCAATTTTTTCCGCTGCGGGAATGGCAATAGGCCCTCCGTTGCCGAGTACCGGCAAGTTACTTCCGGTACGCAAGATGCCGACGCTATCAACAAACAGGGAACCTGCGCGGGTATACGCTTCGGAGCCATCCGGTGCTTGTACGGCAATAAACCCGTCGCGCTCGACCATGATGTCTAGCTCACGCCCGGTCTCCATAGAGGGGCCTTGGCTGAAGTCTGTGGCGGGATTTTCTGTCATGGAGTAGACGCGTGTAGGCTGCCCTTCTCCGTAATACACGCCCATGCTGCGGGCTTGCGCGAAATCAGCTCTAAAACCTGGGGTGCTAACATTGGCCAAATTATTAGCATGTGCGGCTTGCGCCAACATCATATTTTTGGCGCCTGTCATGGCGACGTAGAGTGCTTTATCCATGGTCTTACCCGTATTAAATCAAGTCTGGTATGGCAACGTGGCGCCTGACAACTTAAGCGTCAGAATTTTGTACTTCGTTGCTTTAATAAGTACTTGAGCAATATAAGTGCCAATTTATTAACTATAGGGTTTTGTCATAAAGCGACTGGCTATATATCAGCTATATATCAGCTATATATCAGCTATATATCAGCTATAAGGCAGGATATTTGATAGGTATAAAAAGAGGTTTGGCAAGAGGCTGTAGCTTGCCGTATCTTTATGTATAGTAAAATATATAGTAAAATATATAGTAAAAACGCCTGCAATAATTTCAATTGCAGGCGCTGATGCTTCTACTATTACACTGAGGCTAACAGGTCAAAGTTGTTTACTTAAGTATTACCGAAGGTTAATAATCGTCTGTGTTACCGCGTTGGCCGTCTCAATGGTTTTGGCATTGGCCTGATAGTTCCGCTGTGCAATAATCAGTTTTACCAACTCCGCCGACAAATCCACATTCGACTCTTCTAGCGCACTCGACTGTATCGTGCCGAGAGCGCCAGTATTGGCCGCTGCAATGTTGGGTGGGCCTGACTCAAAGTTCTCGACCCAACGGCTATTACCTGCAGGCTGCAAGCCCTCCTGGTTTCTAAAATCCGCTAATGCCACCTGCCCTAAAACTTGTGACTCACCGTTGGTAAAGCGCGCAAAGATAATACCGTCTCGGTCAATATTTAAGCCTGACAAACGTCCTGTTGTAAAACCATTTTGATCGACATCGTTCACCGAGAATTCCGATCCGAACTGCGTTGTTCCGTCAAAAGAAATCGCGAAGTTAGAACTTGAGGGTGGATCAGGAATCGGAACCGCGCCTCCGGCAAGCACATTCTGAGGGCCTGCGGCCTGAGTGAGGTTGCCGTCGGCATCCACCGGAGTCCAGTTAGAGACTAACATTTCAGGTGTTAACAGCTCATTAAGAGAGCCATCTTCGTTAAAAAACAAATCGTATCCATTTTGCGTAGGCAATGTATTGTCTGGCGGAGGCAAGGAGGTATCCGGGTCGCCGACATCTTGGCCATCAACCTGTACAAACATTTCCCAATGGTTACGCTGTGACAAAACATCATCGGGGTCAAAACTTTGCTTGACGAAAAACTGGGTCATAATATGTGAGTTACCCAAACTATCAAACAAGGTTAACGATGTTGCGTGGTTATAGGTAGCTTGGTCATTAGGGTCAAATTCATTTAAGGTCACCCGCTCAAATATCGGATTTAATGGGTCAGAGGAATCACCTAAGGGCTGAAACAAACCAATTACTGGATTTGGGTTAGATATCTCATAATTTTCATCAAGAGTAACCTCCAAACTCCCCCCCACAACAATTTGCTCTGTGGTGGCATTAGAATTACCGGCCGTGACGCCATCGTTATTGAAATCAGCTTCTATTACTTGCGAACCGGCTTCCGGATCACCGGTAACCGTTAGGTTATCACCGTCATTCACGCTGGCTATCGCGATGGTAATATCTTCACCACCGGCGGAGGTGATGGTTAAACTGGTTCCTGTTGGATCCAACACTGCGCTAACGCCTGGTAATGACGAGTTTGTGAGGGAATTAATCTCCACCGCCATCTCAGATAAATTGTCTGACGCTAGTAAGCTACCATTCAAGATCACCTGCATATCACCAGCAAGACTATTGAAGTTAGATAAAGTCGCTTCGGTCACCGCTGTAGCGCTTACGCCTTGCACACGGTTTAATGAGGCGGCCGTGGCCGCAGCAGATGCGCCTGCAGGGGTATTAAAGGTTCGCGTAAGGCCGTCTGGGTCGGTAATATCAATAGCTTGTGCAGGATAGCCATTAGACACTGCTGGAACCCCTGGCACGCCCGGAGGTAAAGCCCCTACATTCAAACCGATTTGGTCAGCGTTGCCTGACTGAAAATCAATGCCAATTTGGGAAGGCTCACCCTCAACCAGCGCCTGGAAGTCAATACGATAGTTACCGCCACCTAGGTCAACCGCGTTAGCCACTACATCAACGGGTGTTTGCCCCGGCGCGGTCGGAGAGAATATTTGCGCATTGATGACACTGGCAAGGGTACGTAAATCATTAAAACTATTCACCTGGGCTGGCACCCCGTCAGCGGTTCCCAAGTTAATATTGACCGTGCCGTTATTACCGGACGCCGCGGATAACTGAAGCTCAAAAGAAATATCTGTCGTATTAAAATCATTTGCTAAGGGTAAGGTAAAGACGCCACCGAATTGCTCCGTGGTGGTGGCGTTAATACGCCCGGCACGAGTGACACCGACCTCATTCCCTTCGGTCTCAAAACGACGACCTACGGTTTGAAGCACAGGTTCTGAGGCATCTATATTTAATACGGATGAGACGCTAGTGGTACGGCGCGGGCTCAGGTTGCTGGTTTCGATTTGAATGTCGCCCGAGATACCTCCAATATTACCGTCGTCATCAGCGGAAAAGCCTTGCAGGCGTTCATCGGTATTATTCACAATAAACCCCTCTTGGTTAAGACCAAAAGAGCCGGCACGAGAGTACAGGATCTCGCCGCCATTATTTAAAACAAAAAACCCGTTACCATTGATCGCCATATCGAGCGCTTGATCGGTAAAGGTAACATTACCTTGCACAAATCGCTGACTAACGTCCTGCACTTGTACACCGCTACCGATTGCGTTCGATCCAGAACCCAATACAGAGGTGGCATACACATCACCAAATTCAACGCGTGAGCCTTTAAATCCGGTGGTGGAGGCGTTGGCAATATTATTGCCCGTCACTGATAGATCGTTTGACGCGGCGCGTATTCCGCTTAATGCTGTATCAAAAGGCATAACCTTCTCCTGACTGCATACAACTGTGTTACATAATTTAACGGGGTGTTAAACTAGCTTTACTTTAATCTAAAAATTACAAGCTAAAAGCTTATATTTTCTGCTTCACTATTTATTCATTAAACTGTCTAACATCTTCAAGACTTACAGCACCAACACCCGCTAAGTTAAGCGTTAATGCACCATTTGACCCCACAGTAACGCTATTAACATTAGCGCTTAGCGCGGTATCAAGTGCAGTAGTTTCGCCATCTATACGAGTCTCGACTTCAAAGCGATAATCACCCGGTACGGCACCATCTGGTTCACCACTTCGCCAATCTAATAAAGCACCATTAAGCTCGGCACTCATACCGTCCCAACGTAAAGCGAATTCACCGGCAGGCTGTATGCCTAGAAAGATCTGATCCACTAATGAGCCAGCTTCGCTATATATCGAGACCGTTACATCCTCAGAATCTAAGGGTACGTCGACGCTCAAACTAATCACACCACCCAGTTCCAAGCGTGAGGTATCTGCTGGCACGGTGACGGATCGACCCACCAATGACGATGCTTGCAGGGCTTGATTGGTGACAAAGTTATTAGCGAAACTATCAAAATTCTTATTGAGCTTATCTAGGCTTTCAACTGAGCTAAATTGCGCTAGCTGTGAAATAAACGCGCCACTATCTTGTGGACTAGTTGGATCTTGATTTTTGAGCTGTGTAATCATTAACTCAAGAAAAGCACTTTGCCCAAGCTCATTATCGCCCTCTTCTCCATCGCGTTTCGGAACAGCAAACTCGCTAAACACATTGTTTGTGGCTGCTACATCTAGCATGATCTTCCCCCGACGCTCTCACTGGTGAGTGAAAATGCCCTAATTATATTTATTGCCCTAGAGTCAGTACGCGCTGTACCATTTGCTTAGCGCTGTTCATCACATCAACGTTGACCTGAAAACCGCGAGAGGCGGAAATCATGTTGGCCATTTCTTCCACTATGTTAACGTTCGGGTAATATACATAACCTTCTTCATTCGCCTCAGGATGATGCGGTTCATAACGCGGCTGTAGGGGTGCATCACTTTCGACAATGCCTTGCACTTGAACTCCCATTGGGGAATTACCGGTCATGTCCGCCATGCCTGATTGATTTAACACTTGTTGATGAACGGCTTTAAATACTGGGTGGCGAGCGCGATACACCTGATCAATACTGGAGCTTGCCGTTTCGGCATTGGCGATATTGCTGGCAGTCGTATTTAAACGAATGTTCTGAGCATTCATGCCAGAACCTGCGATGGTAAATATGTTAGCTAAGCTCATGGTTATTCTCCTCTGATCGCTTGAGTTAGGCCTTTAAAATTACCGTTTAACAAGGTAAATGCGACCTGAAATTCAAGAGAGTTTTGCATATAATTGGCATGTTCCACGCTTTCTTCCACGGTGTTACCATCAATAGACGGCTGACTAGGTGTACGGTAATATTGATTGGCGCCCATCCCGGAATCTTTGGCACTACCTAGATGACCACCACTGGTGGTCGACATCGTTAAACCTTTACCGCTGAACGTGCCGTTACTGGATTGGGCTTTTAGCGCTTCGTGAAAGTTAATGTCACGAGCCTTGTAGTTGGGTGTATCGATATTAGCAATATTACCCGCCAGCACCGTTGCGCGTTGTGCACGTAATAACAGAGCACTCTCTTTAAAGCCAACCGCTTTCTCAAAACTCATACCCATAACATTCACCTTCTATTCGCGCTTTTTGCTGGCCACCCTAAGGCGGTAAATCCAGCAGAATAAACTTCTAACACATATAAGAAAGCAAGGTACGTACCAACCAGCTAAAAAAATATTAAGCTGTTGTTTTTAAAGGAGAAATTTGACACACGCAATTAGCGCTGATTAAGCAGGCCGCCAGAAGCGGCAAGCGCTTACCGCTTACCACTGAAGAGAACAATAATATGCCGCTGACTGATTGACCGACTCGAAAAATAAGCCAAACGAATAAGCGCTCGAATAAACCGTACTTACGAAAAATACGATTCAAGCCAAGCCTAAACCTACATCGCCTAAGAGGAGTCAACTGAGGATAGAAAGAACAGGAAATCAAATGAAGGGAACAGCTCAAACCAAGAACAGTTATTTGGCTCGGTACATCACCCCAGGGTTGCAGTGCACCATATCAAACAGAGGCGAGGCTGCAGCCAAGCTCTCAGAAGAACCAAGAAACAAAACCCCGTTAGGTTTTAGAGAAGCGTGCAAACGCGTGAGGATATCCTTTTTTAATTCAGCAGAAAAATAGATCAGCACATTACGACAACAAATAATATCGAACTTGCCTAGAGCTGCGTAACTATCCTGCAAGTTTTGCGGACGAAAGTTAATACGCTTGCCGACACTGCTATTCGCCTGCCAACGACCATTCTCAACACGCTTAAAGTATTCACGTAAGCGCTGATCGGACATGCCGCGAGACATAGATAGCTGGTCGTAAACGCCTTTTTTTGCCTGATCCAGCGCTTCGCTAGAAAGATCCGTGGCAACAATCTCCACATTCAGATCCCGAATCGCAAAGTTAGCTTTTATGCACTCATCAACAGTCATACTCAATGAGTACGGCTCCTGCCCAAAAGAGCATGCAGCAGACCAAATACGCATCCGCGCACCGTGTGATTGCTTATGCAATTCAGGTAAAATTTTATTTTTTAAATAATCAAAAGGATAGTTATCACGAAACCAAAAAGTCTCGTTAGTGGTCATAACATCAATAACTTTTTGACGTAACTCCGCGCCGCGAGGCATTCGAATTAGACGCGTCAAGTCAGATAAAGACACGCAATCATTGTCAGACAAAACCCGTCGAATACGTGTCGCCACTAGATACTGCTTGTTATCACCGAGATTGATGCCAGCTATAGCCTGGAGATAATCTCGAAAATCACGAAACTCTTCAGCGCCCAAGTTAACGGTGTCTAACCTCTTACTGGCAACCATTGATTTTTAACCTATTGTTATCGCCGCTACCGCTATTATAGCCGCCGCTATTATGACTTGATCACTACTCTGGTTTGATTACTACGTTTTCGCTATTTTATTTTCACTCTCGTGTATTTCTGTAATACGCTTATTAACACGCTTAGCTAACTCGTCAGGGTGAAATTTAGCCAAAAAGTCATCTGCACCTACTTTTTTCACCATCGCCTCATTGAAAACGCCACTCAAAGAGGTATGCAATATAATGTGCATGTCTTTCAGTTTCGGATTTGCACGCACCTCCGCCGTAAAGGTGTAGCCGTCCATCTCCGGCATTTCAATATCGGAAATAATTAGCAACAGCTCATGATACGGATCAAGCCCCTGATCTAACATATCATTCAGCAACTCTAGCGCCTGAGCGCCATCTTTGCGTAACGTCGTTTTCACGCCAAGTGACTCGACGACTTTTTGGATTTGCTTGCGCGCAATAGTAGAATCATCAACAATGAGGATGTGCTTGACAACATCGGTCTCAGCTTTTGACCCTTCAACAATTTCTGGACTCACATCTTCACGTAAAGGCGACACTTCCGCCAGTATCTTCTCAACATCAATAATTTCGACCAATTTACCGTCGACTTCCGTCACCGCCGTCAAGTAATTCTCGCGACCTGTGCCCTTGGGTGGCGGATGAATGTCCCCCCAGTTCATATTCACAATACGCTCAACACCCTGAACCAAAAAGCCTTGGGTCGAACGATTATATTCGGTGATAATCACAAAACAATTGGCAATGTCTTCTAGCGGTGAGTGCCCGGTTGCGTACCTCATATCCATAATCGGAACCGTGCCGCCACGGATATGTGCAACACCACGGACTACCGGGTTGCGCTTAGGTATTTCATTTAGTGTCGGGCACTGCAATACTTCCTTAACTTTAAACACATTAATACCGTATAGCTGCCGCCCACCCAAGCTAAACAATAATAGCTCTAACCTGTTTTGACCTACCAACTGCGTACGCTGATTGACCGTATCAAGAAGTCCCGCCATCGCACCCTCTCACAACGTTTATGGTTACATCATCTGTTAATTTAATTTTACGAATAGGCACAGACTTTGCTATAACTTAGTTAAAGAATCCCCTTAAGCCTAAAAATCAGGGCTAACTGACGAGTTTCTGTCATAACTCACCCGTTATGTATCCTGTACCATTTCAGCATAGGACATTAATGATGAAGCTTCGAAGTTTTTTGACCTCAATCTCGCTTTCATTTGCTGTATTGCCTGTTTTTGCTAATGACAGTCAAGACCTCAAAGTTTTGACCGCCAAGGTTTTGACTGCAACAAGCGCACATTATGAGGCGAGCTACGGCGAGCAAGAGGTCGCTGACAACTTTAGAATAAGCGTCAGCACTTTGGATCCACGCCTGCGCCTTGCTCAATGTGACGATTTTTTGACTTTTGACATCCAAGAACCCGCGTTCGGCAGCGGCAACATCACCGTAAAGACTCGCTGCTTAGGTGCAAAACCTTGGTCCATTTATGTTCCGACACGGGTCGACATTTTCGCTAAGGTACAAGTAGCTAGCTCGTCGTTAGCGAAGGGCACTATACTCACAGCTCAACACTTACAAAGTAAACGCATCAATATTTCGAGCAATGCCGGTAGCACGGTCACAGACAATAAAGACCTAATAGGTATGGAGTTGAAGCGCCCGGTACGCACGGGAGAGACTTTACGTTTTACTTATGTGAAAAAGCCGAACATTATTATTAAAGGGCAAACGGTTATAATGCGTGTAAGTTCCTCACGGTTAAGTGTACAAGCGCCAGGAATTGCAATGAAAGATGGCCGACTTGGCGAACAGATCAAAGTAAGAAATGAACAGTCAAACCGTATTATCACCGCTATGGTGGTAGCGCCAGGCGAAGTATCACTCATTAGGCGATGATCTATACTTCAGCAGGCAGCAAGGCGAAAAACGTCTCAAACGCCCGCCGATACTAATGCTTGCATAAACTTACAGCTTTGTGTAATTTTCTGCTAAAGGTTTGGCAGTCGGGGCCGATATCCCCGGTAAGGCATAAATTAATAGACAATTGATTAATCAATTAGGTTGGTTGTTATGGTCATTGACCCTAGACACAACACGAATACACACAGCGCCCTTTCAGGCAAGGCTCGCTCCGCGGAACTTGGCGCTAATGCGCCCAAGCAAGGTAACGTAGCGGCTCCAAAAAGTGCTGGTGAAAGTGTATCTCTTAGCTCTACCGCCCTCTCCATACCCAAGATTGAAGCTAGCCTTAGCAAGGTGAGTGATGTCGACATGAGCAAGGTGGAGAGAGTTAAAGCTGAACTAGCGTCTGGCAGCTTAAATATCAACGCGTCTTCTATTGCCGAAAAAATGATCAGTGAAGAGAGATTACTGGGGTAATATTATCCCAGCAGCTCGCATTCGCACTCCCCCGCCCCAAAACCAACCCCAAGCCCAACGTTACTCATTCACCGTCAACGCCACGCCAGCTAAAGCCACCGGCAAACACCAAACATTGACATTTCCAAGCGCAAGTAACAGATCGGCTCATTTTGTGCATATATGTTATTTAAATTGGTGCTAAGGACTATTTTCGTCAATACTTACACCATGCACCTCACAAATAAGACCTAGTGTTGAGCAATCAAGAGGTATTTATGACAATTTCCGCCGCCGCAATTGAGCGGCAAATTAGTACCGACATCGACGCGTGCAACACCTTGCTTGAATTATTATCCAATGAGCAAGAAGCACTTAAAAACCGTGACCCTGAAGCGCTCTCACAAGTTATTGAGGCGAAAATAAGCCCGTTAACACACCTGGAGCAAAGCGCACGCCAGCGTGCCGACTGGACTCGCTCAAGCGAAGCAGGAGCGGATAGTGAAACATGGCAAAAGATATTAGATGATGTTAACAGCGAAAAGCTGCAACAAGACTGGCTAACACTGAAAGAGTTGCTCAAAAGCTGCCGGCATCGCAATGAAGTCAACGGGAAGCTACTGATTAAAAACCAACAGATTTTTGGTCGTTTATTAAATATTATGCGCGGTCAAAGCACGGCACCGTCACTATATAGCGCTAAAGGCTCTGCAACTGCAGCCGGAACATCATTCAAAATGGGTGAAGCTTGACATTGTAGGGTGACAACACTTTATAATGCCGCCCTGCCACGCCTTCGTAGCATAATGGATAATGCAGTCCCCTCCTAAGGGAAAGATTGCAGGTTCGACTCCTGCCGAAGGCGCCATTCTATTGAGCGTGCCCACTAGCACTTACCTTGCTTAGGCCTTACCTCATAACACCAAAGTAATGCTCTTTCGAAACCGACGGGCTACGCTCGCACGGTTGTCGAGACAAGGATGAAAGCTTCACTTTTTTTGCCGCTAAACCATGTTTATCGCAGAAACATTCAAACGACACTGTTACACCAACTTTAAGAAAGTGACAACCGACAAGGTCATCTTTTCTCACAATGATATCGGAACCATCACCATTGTCCAAAAAACCATAGCCTTTATCACGAAACCATTTCTTCACTACCGTTTGCAAGATAACACCTCATTTCACTTACTGTCGTTGTGCGATTTTCTATAAACATAGCTACAAATATAGCCATAAAAACGGCACCTACACTTATGTAGACATACCAATTTCATAGTTCATCATTTATAGATCTTAATTTATAGTTCATTACTTATGGAAAACTAGATTCTAAGCCTAAACAGTGCAAGAAAGCACCGAGGCTTGATAGATTATCAACGCTTGTTAATTCTAGTATAGTCAAGCTATCGCGCGAAGTAAGCGAGTAAACACTTTTTCAGCATAATTTTTAAAAAAGAATCATCCCTTATATTCATTTTGAAAACCTAGTTAATATTCTTTCTGAAAAAGCTATATTCTTATACGTTTTACGAACAAAAAACAGAATAATAAATCTTTTATATACTTAACAAGCCTTCTTATAAACTTAACCCCTCCTTTTACAAACCTAACCAGCCCCTCTATAAGCTTAATAAGTCACGGAACGTTTGCCGGTAACGACGCGACAGATTAAGCTGATGCCCGTTATGTAAGGTGATATGGTAATCACCGCTTTCTTGCGGTTCAATTTCAGAGACTTGAGCAAGGTTAACTATCGCCGAGCGATGCACTCTAGCAAACTGCTGTAACGGTAAAGTTTTCTCAAGCTTGGCCATGGTGATGCGCATCGGGTAAATCTTTTTCTTAACATGAAGATTCGCATAATTACCTGATGCCTCAACCCACTCGATATCATTCACCGCAACCAGAAACTCCTTCCCTAACTTTTTAACCAACAGGCGCTCCGGTTGAGCGACCTCAAACGATTCAGGTTCTTGCTTGCCGTCCTCGCCTTCCGTTTCACCCTGCTCAATATAACTAGCCTCCCCTTGTAAGCGTAAAACGAAAGAGCGGTAAATATATATCACCGCCAACATCGTCAATTAGGTCTGCGCATCTTTACGGTATTCATAGACGAGCTCATAAAACAACCGACATGGCCAATCACCGAAATTGTACTGCCGACCCGCTAGCCAATAACAAAACTTTCGAATCGCGACCATGATACCCACATGCAATAATGAGAACGGTATCATCGCTTGTATATGCAAGAGGATTTGAATTTTACGCGGGCGATGCTCAACAAACCGCGCCGTACAATAAGAGGACTACAGGTACAAGTATTAGGATAGCGATCGCGCTGGAAAACTCCCAACTAAAGGGCTCCCAAAATGCTATTGTTCGCTTAAACTTGTACGCTGCTGCTCCGACGCGATATCAAACGCCCCCTCTTTAGACTGCTCTTCATAGGCTATACCTCCTCTACCAGCCACCGCTTATCACAAACTCTTGTGCTTCAATCACTTAGCGCTGCCCATTTAAAACATTCACAACCACAATACTCCTAACGAGAAGCATCTCGAAGGTGCTGCTGTTTCTTACCTCTTACATTATATGTCGCTATCACGCTTTCGCTGGAGTCGTCATAGTAACTTGTTGTTGCCGCTAGTTTTCGGAATGCTTGTCTTGGTTGTACCACAGGTGTACGTATAGCTCTACACCCAAAACGTTGTTAAAGATTTAAGCTATTGAGAGTTTTGGCTCGAAAGCGTAAGCCCCGTTTACGCTTTGATTTGCGCTCCGATACGCGCAATCTTTATCGTGGGCGAATGGCCTTGGGCGAACCACTCGATTATTCATAACTTCATCGACGATGCCTACAATCACGTAAAGTCTTTTCTACATTTTTTACTCGGCTTTGCCTTGGCTCACAGCGTTAAACTCTGGCCGAGCTTTCAATCTATGCGCTGGCCTCTGTTAGACCTAGCGATACTCCGTTACGCCTATATTTTATTCTCTGCTAACGGCGGCTAAAGACCGGGTTACCAGTGCCCGGTATTCTCCATATCTGCCCACGGGGCCTTAGGCGCCAACGGCTCGCCCTTTTGCAGCAACTCAATTGAGATATTATCAGGCGATCGAATAAAAGCCATGCGGCCATCTCGAGGCGGACGGTTAATACATACTCCTCGATCAAGCAGGTGTTGGCACGCTTGGTAGATATCATCCACCTCATAAGCGAGATGACCAAAGTTGCGCCCCTCGTCATAGCTTTGCGCATCCCAGTTGTGCGTTAGCTCTACCAACGGCGACTGATCCGCTTGCCCACGCTCACAATCCTCAGGAGCGGCAAGAAAGACCAAGGTAAAGCGACCTCGCTCATTCTCATGACGGCGTACTTCGACCAGGCCCAAACCGTCACAATAAAAATTCAACGCGGCACTCAGATCCTCAACGCGCACCATTGTATGTAAGTATCTCATGACATTCCTCTTGGTATAATGTAGTTTCAAGTCATATTATAACTTCAAGTCATATTACAGTTTCGAGTCATATTAAAGCGCATGACATTAAATTTCCCAAATTTACGGGAAACATTCACACAAAAAACACTCTAAGGTCTATGAGAAATTTACCTACACATCTTTTTTGCTTAGTACTACTAACGCTTTGTACATACATCCACGCGGATGAGCCACGGCTCGTTTATGAAGCCGAGTACTCAGGAGACTACAAGGCTTTTAGCGTCAATGTCACCAAACGGCTCTACGCCCTTGGCAACGATCGCTTCCTTCTACAGAATACGGCTAATAATTTTTTTGGTCGCATTAACGAAAAAGAAACCTTCACATGGCGCCCAAGCGAGGGGATTCGCCCACTCGAATATCGTTACAAGCAAAAAATATTTGGTCAAAAAAGAATCCGTACGATTCAGTACGACTGGCAAAAGATGCAAGCATTAAGCACCCACAAGGACAAAACAAATACGCTGAAGCTATCTGCCGGAACACTAGGCCCGATGACGTATCAACTGCAGTTACAGCTAGACATGTTAAACAAACTCGAAACCTTTCATTACCACTTTATCAGCCGGGGTAAACTAAAAGAATATCACTTCAGCCCTGTCGGCACACAAACGCTCACACTAGATGGGTATTTCATACCCAACGCACTTTACATCAAACGCCAAAACGAAGGGAATTCTCGCGAGACGCAGGTCTGGCTAGACAAGGACAAGCACTACGCCATCGCCATGATAAAACAACTCAAAGAAAAGAAAACAGAGAACGCTTTACGATTAAAATCCGATCAATATTTTGGTGATCTACGCGATACGCCCTTTCATCTCATGCATAAAAAAAAGAAACCAAAGCTAGGTCAAAACACATCATCATGAGGGCAGAGCAAACGATACTCGTTGCTACCTCTCCACCAACTGCCCGCTTAGCGCAGTGGCTCTCGCATTAACAGCCTGTACTTTCGCATAATTCGCCCGCTGCAAACCAAAGGGATAACTTAAAGCTAAGGAGCAAAAATATACCGCCCAAAATGAAAACACGACATCGCTTAAAAAGTGCGCCCCTTGAGCTATTCGCATTAAACCTAAAAGCCCGCCAAGCACTACCCCTAAAAACACATAACGCCGCAAAGCAGTAAGCCAAAACACCGCCACCAAAAGAAAAACAATCGACGCATGACCGCTGGTAAAGGAGCAGTTTTTTTGGCACTGATCCGAATACTCAAATACAGCAACGTAATCGTGCTGCCCACCGTAGTCCAGTGTCTGATGAGGTCTAGGTCGACCAAAGCTGTTATCTTTCAGCACGACATTAACGAGTAAACCGGGACCGAGAAGTAAACAGCACAACAAAAACAGGCTATTGCGCCTTAGCTGTTTCGCTTTTAAATACGAAAAATACACTGCCGCCACTATCAAGCCAATTAGCAATGGGATTTGGACGTAGGCAAACACCCAATAAAAAAACGTCACAATGGCAGATTCTCGTCCAATAAAAACACCGCGCGACCCATCATAAAACCATGCGGTGAACCATTTATCTAGCTCTGGCCATAAAGCAAACAACAGTACGCAAATCAAAAAAACAGTTACATCCAAGCGCACAACCTTACTCATTAGCATAACCTTTAAATCCGTTGACTTGATAAATATAGACTGTCCGCACGATCATTGCCGAATAGGTATAACTGATTTTCTGTTCTTTACTAACGCGCCTAAACCTTTGCTTAATTTCAGCGTTAATAGGTGCCTGAAGAACAAGTAGATACCTAAGGGCTGGGTCATAGGTATCTGCAATGTTATTTTTAAGATCATATTGATTATGCACATTCTCACGCACGGGGTTCCAATATACAAGGCGGGTAACAGGCACCCGAGCGTGAAAACCAAGGTAAGCTAATAACTTTCTAGAATCACTTAACAACTGTGTTTCTGAGTCAATATTTAACGATATGTGCAGCTGCTGCGACAACTCTCGCCAACCAAGAATACGTGTGTAGGGGGAATTTTTTTTATGTTGTTCGATATCCAAGGCCTGCAATATTTGCGGCCAATGGTTAAATATACTTAACAAGAACAACTGAAGCACAAGTGCCGTCATCACTACCTTTCGCTTCAACTTAACGCAGGCCATCGCCAATAAAATACTTGCTCCAATAACAATGGGGCCAGCCCAATTGGCAAAAGCTCGCGATAACAAGGCCTGCACGGAGACTAATAGAAAAAGCGGAACAATAATGCACGACAAAAACAAGATGTGCTGTCGAATAAGGGATGACTCATATATCAAACGCCAATGCCAAACAAAAACACCTAGCCAAAAAACACCAAAAACAGCAATTTGACTAAGCCAAAAGGTCAACAGCGCTAACGGGTTTATCAGCGACTCACTCAGCTTGGCAATATCCTGCGTATGACGAAAGGACACAAAGTCATTAACCACGTTCCAATACAGATTAGTTGACGCTACCAACCCACAAAGCAATACCGCCAGCCAAAACGGTACTTGCGTAAAGACATGTCGTCGCCCTGACAGAAAAAGGTACAGGACTAAACCTAAGTTGAGGGCGATAAAGGTATATTTACTCAGCAAGCCCAATCCAAGCACCACACCGAGTAAACTCCAGCGCTTGTAATCCGAACTATCGCGGCAATGCAAAAAAAGGAAGCTTGCAAGCGCCCAAAAAAAATACAACGGCACATCCGTTGTCATAAATAAGCTGTAGAACCCGACAAGGGGAGTACTAGAGAAGATGAGAGCAGCTAGAAGCGCCGTTTTTTGATCGGCCAAAAATCGTGCAATTTCAAAGACTAACCAGGCCGTTGCGCCATAAAGTATGGGGGACATAAGCTTCACACTAAAACTACTGACGCCAATAGTTTTAGTGGCCAAAGCTATCAACCAAGCGACCATGGGCGGTTTTGAGTAATACCCAAAATCAAGCTGCTCAGACCAGTGGTAATAATAGGCCTCATCAAAAAAAACCGGCATATAGTCAGCACTTAAGATGTAAAACCGGTAAGCGCCAAGCCCGAATAAACAGATCAATAGCATGCAACGCTTGTCACTCCAGTGTGTACTGATAACGATACCCTATGTAGTAATACAAATTCGGTGATTCACCTAGAAACCACAGCTTAACGTGGAAACCAAGTACTCGCTACGACAAGCCCTACGATAAGCGCTACAATAAGCACTACGCTAACTGCCACAAATCACTTAAGACAAATCACTTAAAACAAAGCAAGGTACTATTTTGAACGTCGAGCTAGAGCTAGAACAAGTACAAGTCATATACGATTTTTTTGTGAATTTCCTCCTGCAATACAGTTTTCAACTTGTCGGCGCCATCATAATAATCATTATTGGCCTATTGCTAGCCCGTAAAGTTTGCATGTTTACTATGAATGTATGCAAACGAAAAGGGATCGACATTACCTTAAGTACCTTTATCGCGAATACCTTTAAAATCCTTATCATCGCCATCACCACTATCATTGCATTAGGCAAGGTCGGCATCAGTATCACGCCCTTTGTCGCCGCCATTGGCGCCTTATCCTTGGGAGCAGGCCTTGCGATGCAAGGCCTGCTATCAAACTATGGTGCTGGCATCGCCATTATTATTGCCCGCCCCTTTGTAGTGGGCGATACCATTCGCGCACAAAACGTGACAGGCTTAGTCAAAGAGGTTCACCTAGGTTACACACTTCTGACAGACGAAGATGGCGTCGAAATTTTAATCCCTAACCGTTTTATTATTGGCGAGGTACTGCACAATTCCCACGAGGATACGCTAGCAGAACAAACCATCGGTATTGCTTACGATAGCGACCCCGAGCACGCAATTGAGGTCATTAGATCTACCCTCAGTCAAATCGACGATCTGAGTAAAACCCGTAAGCCACTAATAGGAATTAAGGGCTTTGGCGAAAGCAGTATTCAGATCGGCTTACGCTATTGGGTGCCAACACAGCATTACTATCAACGTTGCTATGCTGCAAACGGGAAGGTCTTTGCAGCATTGAAAAGTGCTGGTGTTAATATCCCCTTCCCTCAACGGGAGATTCGTATATTAAGCGACGCCGATACCAAAGCCCCCTAGGCTAGAACATTACATGCCCTTTAGCGTATAGCTCGTAGCGACTTTCGTCAAAGCCCTGCCTGCGTGATGGTGAGACTGTAAAATGGTGGTCTTTATTTAGCTTTAAACGATGCTGCTCGATCAACTCGGCACTGGGCTTTTGGTATTTGTCACTACGCTTCCAAGCCCAGCCTGCGTCCCGGCACCAAATATCCGGGTGACGATGTTGATCGAGAATAAAGCGTAAGGCGCTCTTTCGCATCCCGATCCAATCCAAGAATAAATCTTCAAAACGATGCTTACGGCGACTGAACTTAGCGACGGCTGCCTTCGCGTCTTCCCGACTAATCCGCCCAAAACGGATCTCCCGGCACGCATGATCGGTAACCTTACTGTAACCCCATTTAAGCGCTTTTATATGGTCATGCAAGTCGGTATAAATAAAGCTGTCGACGTCGTTATAGGTATCAAAGGTTCGACGCTGGCTCGCGCTTTCATAGCCATGTTTTAGGATCATGGCTTCATGTTGCTTTTTAGTATCCCAACGAAGGTAATTATTCAGGTATATCCCCCGCACGCCCACTTTGGCTAGCTCGTCATTGTCGGGATATAAATATTGATAGATGTCGCGCTCAAAAATTTGATCCTCATCGCTCAGTAAATCCTCCGCTTCCAAGCCCATCAAGTCATGCTCGTGGCGATATCGCCGCGTCATTTCAACACCATCATTGTGCGAGAACATACCCACCTGATCCATCCCCTGATGGCAGCCCCAGATAATTAAAGGTATCTTTAAGCGAACCGCTATTTGCACCGGAAATACACTCTGCCCTGCGAGTACATGCCAATAAACAGAGCCTAAACGACGCAAGGTAGCGCGGGTTATTTTCTTAACTTTATCTGGCGAAACAGTGAGCGTGAAGATGTCGCTATCGGTCAAGGTGCGTAAATAAGCGAGATTTCGAATACCTCGGTCGGTATTGTAATGCTGATTATAGCTGACTAATAAAGGGTTCATGCCCATTTCATTTTTAACATAATCCACTATAAAATAGGAATCACGCCCGCCACTTACTGGGATGATGCAATCGTAGTTATTACCCGAATGGCAGCGATACTGGGCTAACAACTCACTCAAATTTTGCCGACGTTGCCCCCAATCGATAACGTCCTTTTCTTCGTGTACAGCACAACCACTGCACAAACCCTGGGCATTAATTATCAAATTAAGAGGGTGAGTTTCACTATAAAGGCAGCGCGCGCAAACTTTTATGCTCATATTTTTATTTACCTACCTATACCTATACTTATACTTATACTTATACCTATAAATTCTGCACGTACTTACGATTAATATTTACAACCAAGGTTTACAAGCCTAGTTTATAATCAAGAGTTACAACCAACATTTTTCGCGCTTTTGATAAAGCATGTGTGCCAAGGTTTCGTCGTCTAGTTTTAATAAACGCCCAAAGTGTCCTATTTGCTCACTTTCATACGCAATACCTGCTTGACGAATATCCTGACGAGCTAACTTGGCTTTAATAGTGCTCATACTATGCTCGCTATAATGCAGCGAATTCCCAATAGCAACGCCATCAACCCCACGATGTAGTACATCACTAATATGCTTAGGTTCGCCATAACCGCCACTCGCAATCAGCGGCACCTTAAGTACGTCTCGCAGTTTTTGATAGACCGGTAACTCGTAACCCTTGCCTTCACCATCACGATTCACGGCATTAATCACAAACTCCCCAACGCCATACCCTTGGAGCTGCTCACACCAGTCCACCACGTTGGTGCCTAATATTTTATTCTCACGATAATCATAAACCCGGTATTCACCCGCCACTTGCATCACGTCCACTAAGGCAACCACGGCCTGCTCCCCTAGCGTATTGGCTAACTGCTTCATGAGCAAGGGGTGATCAATCGCGCCACTATTAATAGCGACACGATCCGCCCCGGCTTTAACAAGCGCCAGTGCGTGCTCAACCTTTTTAATGCCACCACCAACCGTTAATGGCGCTCGACAGGTTTCCACAACGGAGGCAATAAGCGCAGGATCAATATGAGTATCGGCACCCCTTGCACAGCGATCAACAATTAAGATTTCATCAACACCCCACTGATCAAGGTAGGCGGCAATAATACGCGGCTTACCTAGCGGTAAATATTGATTAAAATGCTTACTCTGTACAGCTAAGGAGCCATTTACTAGAATTTTACCAATAAGGCGCTTACTCGGCTCTGCGCTGCTGCGCTCAGACTCTGCCGTGAATTCAGGCACTTTTTCGTCCCCTAGGGGTGATTCAGGCATAAGGGCTTTCTCTCAATTTGATATTCGTCCAGTAACTGTACTATCAGTTTTTTACCCGCTAATTGGCTTTTTTCTGGATGAAACTGAAATCCGACCACATTATCTTTTCGAACAGCACAGGGAATGTTGGCAAGTCTTTGCTCTTGATTGCCCGGCACCTGAGCCAATACGTAGGTCTCATCGCATCGAAAATAGTAGCTGTGATTAAAATAGAACATATCACCGTCAATCACATGCCGCCATTCGCAGCCTTGGTGCCATGACACTCGATTCCACCCAATATGCGGAATGCGTCGCTCACCTTGATTCACATCCGCATCAAGTGATTGTAAGTGGCACACTTCACCGGGAATCCAACCTAAGCCTTCGGTATTGCCATTTTCATGGGAGCTTTGCGCAAACATCTGCATTCCTAAACAAACCCCGACGACTAAGGCGCCGCTATCACGAAAGGTTTGTAAAACGGGAATTAAGTTTTGCTCTTCCAACTTGGCCATACCGGAGTTAAAGGCACCAACACCGGGAATGAAAAGCGCTTTCGCGGATTCGATTTGTTTCGGGTCAGACGAGGCGATCGCATGGCAACCCAGTGATTTTAAAAAACTCACCACAGAGTTAGCATTGCCGAGGCCGTAATCCAATACCACGATGTCGATAGCGATCATTTCATTGTCATGCCGAGTTATGATTGTTTTTTTACATTAAGTGTCTGGGCTTCAAGAGAGTCGCAAAAATTAATGCGGCGTAAACTGCAACTCCCAAGTGGTCTCACCCGTTTTTTTAAATAGCTTAGGGTTGACATAGCTTTCTACCACTTTCCAAAAATCTGTTTGACTACAGCCTATATAGGCACAAAAAGAATCAATAATATCGTCACTACAGCGCCCATCAAAGCGCTTAACAAGTTCAATCGCATCCGCGCGACTGAGCTCGCCTTGGCGTATTTTTTCATTGACGTTATCAGTGACCTTGCCAAAACCTAGCTTGTAGTATTTAAGCATTTGATTAAGCGAAACCCAATCATCATCCAGTGCGTCCACACCGAGATCGTCGCCGATATCTTCGGGATGCTCACTACGTACATCAAGGCCGCGACTACCGGAAAAACARGCGTTAAAAGTCTTGCTCCAGCTCTGCCAATAGTAACCAAGATATACAAATCGCAATGCGGCTTTGTCGAGTTCATGCTTGAAGGGGTAGCGGTATTGCAGRATATGTTGTGACTTAATGCAATCATCCAACAACCAAGAGATATCCCCTCCTCCTAAGGTATTTCCGCCTAAAGTACTCGTGACAATACCACCCGAATTTTTACCGAGGTTAGAGACTTCACCCAAGGTAAGCATGGGGTTCTCGCCCCAGAAAATGACGTTTATTTGATAGGCTACGGCAAAGCGCGGCACGCTACTAAACAAGGCAAGCTCGGTTGAACGCGCCCAATTACCATATTGATGAAAACCTTTTTTTACCAGATTTTTCCAAATCGTGGGGGCAGTGCCGATGGTAATGACATCAAAACCTAACTCCGCCAAGTTGGCGATGTTATAAGCACCACGTTCGGTTTGTTGCTCTGGAGAATAAGTTAAACTCACCAGCAAAGGATTCATATGCAATACATCGCGCACATAGAGGGCTTGGCGGGTACTGTCTTTTCCGCCACTAACACCGACGATACAATCGTATTCACCATGCTTTGAGCGATAAGGTTCACAAAACTCAAGGAGCTCTTGCTTACGCTTATCCCAATTCACATACTTTAAGGTATCAGCGTAATTACACCCAGGGCAAACCCCGTGCTCGTCAAATTCAATCTGGGGCCGCGTATCAGGCTGAACACACTTTATACAATAACGCATTAATTACACGCCCAGACCCATCGATAAATAACTCATAGATACACAGCTCATAGATAACTTATAAATAACCCATAGATACTTCATTGGAATAAGTAAGACCAGAAATAGATCCCTGCTTTATATAAGCGTAGCAAAAACCACAGAGTTTTTTCTGAAAGTTACATCAATCAGGCAAGATGTTAAACAAGCGCTTTCGTGCAATACGTGACTCACTGGGGTAGGCAAAGGCATTATTGATATATCGAACACCGTCAATAACAACATCACGATTCACATGACTATGACCATAGATATGTGTGCTTGATCCAAGCTGGCGAACCTGTAGATCAACGCTGGCACTGCCAAGTACCGGGTAGATATTACGCCTCGCCATCGGGATAAAGTCAGGCATGACATCAATCCTCGGTAGAAAGTGCGAAAAAGAGATAACCTGATAACTACCTTCGACAGGCTCAATCGCGTTCTGCGCCAAGAAATATTCGGAAATATCCGCAGCACTAGCAAGCTCACTCGGCCAGCGGCAGCGATTAAAGTCCATCCAAGCCAGTTTCAAGTAATCCGTTAGTGGCCCAAAAGAATAATCATACCAAGACCACAAGGGCACAAACAAATACTCCCCAATACTGCATCGCTGAGTAATAACATCCATTGCCTGAGCGCTTTGGATTAGCTTGTCAAACTTTTCAATACTGTTCTCGGACCCGCCCTTTTCAAGCCAAAGGTCGTGATTACCGGGCACAAAAAAGACGTAACGAAACTTGTTTTTCAACAGCTCAAGGCAACTTAAAGTACCGCTAAAGGATTCACAAACATCCCCTGCGAGAATAAGTGCATCTTGCTGGTAATCATTAAGCGAGAGCTTACTCAGCCAGTCGGCATTTTCAGCGTAATCTACATGAATGTCGGATAGGGCAAATATTCTCATAAGCGGTCATCGGTTAACAATTTGACATCCTAATTTACGCCCTTGCTACCCATAGGCTACTCATAGGTTAAGCGCCGGGCACGCATAAATCCTGTAAACACAAAATTTTTAAACTACGGTGGGTCAAAGCGGCAAAACCACTCGCAATGTCGAGCCCTTACCAAGCTCGGACTCTATTTCAATGCGGCCTTTATGACGCTCAATAATGCCATAACTGATAGCCATACCCAAACCTGTGCCCTCGCCTGCGGGCTTAGTTGTATAGAAAGGCTCGAAAACACGCTCAATAGTTTCCTGCGACATACCTGAGCCGTTATCGGTGAATACGACATGCAGTTCATTTTCCCCCTGCTCCATACCTATGTTTAAATTATGTATAAGCTCCCCAGCATCTTCCGGCGGTTTCGGGTCTGCCCCCACCATTGCTTGGCAGGCATTCACCATCAAGTTCATAAACACTTGATTTAGCTCTGAAGGGGTACAATTAATTTCCGGGTCATATTGAATATCACAGTCAAAGTTGACCGAGTATTTATAATTAAATTTAACCAACTGCAAAGTACTTAATAGGCCAACACTTACCTGACACAAAGAAACGTCATCCGTATCTTTGTTAGCACCGCTACCTCGCGCAAATGTTTGCAAATTACCCACAATCCCGCCAAGGCGATCGGTACCACTACTCACTGTTGAGACACACTCATATATGCTCTCAAAATGCCGATCAAACTCAATCTTCATTTCACTATCTGCGTCGTCTTCTAACAAGGTGTACAAGAATTCTTGGAACTCTCGAAGCCCCTGATTCGACTGATGATTAGCTAAGCGAATATAGGAAATTGGGTTATTAATCTCATGTCCGACACCGGCCACCAAAGTGCCGAGGCTAGACATTTTCTCGGCTTGCACCAATTGGCTTTGAGTCAGCTTCAAATCATCATGTGTACGATTCAACTCGTTGTAGCTTTCCTTGAGCTGGGTAGTGCGCAGATCGACTTCTTTTTCGATACGTCGATGAATATGTAAAAGCTGGAGCTGTGTTTTTATCCGGGCAAACAACTCTTCTTTGGCAATAGGCTTGGTTAAAAAATCGTTGCCGCCAGCTGCGTAGCTTTCAGCAAGGTCGACCAATTGTGATTTGGCAGTCAAAAATAGTATCGGTAATTGACTTACGGTATATTTCTCACGTAGTTGCCGACACACCTCATAACCTGAAATCCCAGGCATCATAACGTCAAGCAAAATTAGGTCGATAGTACTTGAGGTATCATGCTCACCACGCCGCTCAAATAACTCTAAAA
>NVXL01000226.1 GCA_002746115.1 Alteromonadaceae bacterium | reverse complement strand
GCAACTTTACGCATGTTTTGCGTGAGCGAGAACTGATATTTATTATTGGCAAGATCAGAACATAAGCGACTGACCACTTTGGCCTCAAGCGCCGCGATATCGCCCATCCATTTATAGCTGCTGCGAACTAATAAGGTATGAATTTTTTCCTCACCCAGCTGCTGAACCTCTGGCAGAAAAAGTAAGCGCTGTAACTGCCGAGGGAAGATCTCTGATGCAAGGTGAGCTTTGTCCAAAGTAAAGCGCTTCTTCCAACGAATGGTAGAGTGGCGATCCCATTGCTTTAGATAGCTTTCACACAAGCCGTCAAATTTTTCAAAAGACCCAGTCGCGTCTTTTCTTGCTGTGCTGTCATCTTGTTCTAAGGTAGCTGAATCTTGCATATATTGCTCCTAGTAAAGGCTTAGCGTGCGTGCCACCGAAAAGTGGTAATAGCTAATAAAGTCGTCATGATGAACCAACCAAGGAGTACGGCATACATCTGCGTAATATTGTAAGCACCCACCTCGTTAAATGCCGCCCAACGAAAGGACTCCGCAAAGGCCTTTACCGGAAAATAAGACATCGTAATGTTGAGCCAATCAGGGTAAACCCGCTCGGGGATGAATAATGCGCTAATAATGGTAAGTATCATATACAAAATATTAATCATGCCGCTTGCCGCACTCGGCGACGAGAAAAAGTTAGACAGCAGCACGCCTACCGATATAAAGGTTAATACCCCAAGAAAACACGTAGCGATAAGCGCCAGCCAGTTTACGTGGGTGAAGGGCACGCTCAACATGAAAAATGAGACAAATACAAAGAAGATTGAAAATATCCACATAAAAACGGAGCGGCTCAAAACAAAGGCCGTGATCATCTGGAATTTATTGATTGGCAATAGCTGATATTTTTTAAATACATTCATGCGCCGCATGGTCACCAACGTTAATGAGACGCCATATAAACAAACAGAAAATAAGGCCATAGTGGCGATGCCGGGGATCAAAAAGGTCGCCAGTGCGAGTGCGGAAGTATTCGCTCGGCTTTGTGAGATCGCATTTGACATTCCTTCGGCAATGGCGACACTCGCCTCAGCGTCCGCAGGTGCTTGAATGCTACCGTAGAACTGCGCCATAAAAAATAGCATGATTAGCGGGAATAAAAAAGTCCAGAATAGACCGATTTTTTCCGTAAAAAATTGCGCCATTTCAAATAAAGTTAAATTGTATAAAGTTTTCATTGTGTCGGGTTCGCCATCCAATCGAAGACATCTTTTTCTGTGACATTAGCCACACTGGTTTGCTGAATATCGGGGTGGTAAAGCAGCTTGCTTGCTAGAGCCTTTAATTGCTCGTCGCCAAAATAAACATGGTGATGTAAGGTCTGGCCTTTGCCTTTGGACGCGCGATCTGGGTAGCAAAATGTCGGAGTCATTGCTGCGATCTCTTCTGGTAAATCACCGCTAAAGCGCAGGTCTAGGCGAAACTCGCCAAGCGTGTCTTGCATAAATTGTTGCTTGTCGCCAAAGAACTGAATCGTGCCTTGATCAATTAGGATTAATTTCTCGCATTGTTCCAGCTCTTGGTAACTGTGGGTCGTCATTAGGCAAGTGAAAGGGGGGAGCTGCTCGCTTTCATGATCTATTTGTCTTCGGCTAAGCTGCTCTTGCAAGCGTTGCCGATAGAGGCTATCTAGGCCTGCTCCAGGTTCATCTAACGCCACTAACTGCGGATGGTGAGCCAGAGCAAAAAACAAATCTACGCGGCGGCGTTCACCTACGGAGCAATGAAAGTATTTTCTATCAATTAATTTATCAATATCAAAGGCATCATAAATACTTTGGTCGCTGTGGCTGTAGAGTGAGCGATGTAAAAAGCATATATCTTTTACCTTTGAGCTAAAGGGGAATTCGACGCCTTGAATTTGAAAGCCAAGCTTGCCCAGTACGGCTTTATTCTCTTTTAGCTTGGCAATAGGCACGCCGTTAACCTCCCCCTTGCATTCTTCGGCTTCTCTAAGGCCAAGCATGCATTCTAATAGAGTAGTTTTACCGCAGCCGTTCCTGCCAATTATAGCTGTACTGTCGCCAGCCGGAATGTGTAGGTCTTTCACTTTGAGTGAAAAATCATAACGGGTTTTATAATGTAATGTGTCGAGTTTAATCATGCTATAGCGCCAGCTTCTGGTAGTGGGCGAAGTTAAGAGCTTCTTGATGGAAGTCGCTTTCCGGGGGGATTTTGTTTAGCGTAGCAATACACTGCTGCTGCGGTAATTTCCCTTGTTTAAAATAATAAAACTCGATAGAGGCTTTCTCCATAAGTGTTTCATGTTGATCCGCTGGGTGGTTTAAGGCAAGGGCGATGCTATTTTTTAGGTTCTTTTCTGTTTGACTTAAATGGTCACCAACGCGCCACATAAGTAGGGCAAGGTAATACTTCACGCGTATCAGTGCGAGGCGCGGATCACTATGTTCACCCAGAGCATGCAGGTGATGCTGGATGCTTTTAATCAGCCCCCAATCGACGGGCTTTCTTATGCTGGCCGATATTTTCGCTTTTAATGTTAATAAGCTGAGCAGTGTGATGCGTTGGTTGTTGGGCGCTAAGGGCATGTCGTTTACAGGTTTACCTAATTTTTCACTACTTGCTTGACGGTGAACCGACAATTGCAACTGGTGCAAGGCTTGCTCAAAGTCTGGTGATAATTGAAAACTGGCGCGGCACTGTGTAGTCAGGGCATGTAGTTCGGAGCTGCTTATAGGCCTTGCTGGGCGAGTATTGTCTTGCTCATGCCAGGCGTCCGCCATTGTAATAAGCGTGTACCATTGTTCGTTAGGGCTGGGCAGTGTTGCTAGTTGCTTAAATACGCTCTGAATTTTTTCAATAGGAATTTCTTGCAAAATATGCTCAAAGCAAGCAAGGGCTGCGGCATAGGTGGCGTCGTCATTGTCATGACTGGTGAGATATTTGCCTGCTTTTCCGTGTCGAAAGAATAATTCTCGATAAACGTGCATCGACTCTGCTACCGGATGCTCTGTTTGTGTCGTGTGGCGCAAGCTTTTGCATAAAGTTTTTTCGCACCACAGGGCTAGACCTTCATCTAAAAAGCGATTACCTGACCAGCTTAGGCCGTGCGTTAATTCGTGCGCGTAGGCATGGTCAATAGATTCATTGGCATTTAAATAGATATGCGTAATCGCCTGGCATTGGCGGCTGCAAAAGCTATCGTACTGGGTGCCAATCTCAATAATAATCGGCGGTGCATTATCGATAGACCAGCTCGCCCAAGGTGATTTTGTATTTAGCCAGTCATGCCAATGGCTAGGCCAAGGTGATGTGGCCTTTCCTGTGCTTGTCTCAGCAAACACGGGGAAGGGCGCATCGGGATGTTGTTGATATGGGTTTGTTTGCAAGCGCTGTAGCATTTCTGTGATACTAGAATTCGGCATTGCAGGCGCAATAATACTCTCGCTATGCTGCCACCTTCCTTGAAGGGCGGAATCTAGCTCTTGCATGAGTTGTTGGTACAGTGCTTGGGTCAAGTTTATTCCTACTGTTATTTAAGTACTGTTATTTAGGAGCCGTTATTTAAGTACTAATGTTGCGATGGCCAATAAGAAGGGTGTGCACCACACTTTCGTTCACGCCATCAATGCCAATGAGTTTTTCGATATCCTCATCATAAAACCCCGCCCAGGCGGCAGTGCCTAGGTTCATCGCTTCAGCGTTTAGGCAGATATTTTGCGCGGCATGCCCAGCTTCAATGAGGGCGAGTCGATAGCCTCTGTCGCCGTATTTTGTGGCGCTGCGTTCTGTGAGTGATGTCATCACTAAAACCATGGCATTATTTTTTTGCTGAGCATCGGTATAAATAAAAGGCTCGTCGAGTGCTTCGGGGCTTAGGTCGCGGTGTAGCATCGTTAAACTGTTATTGCTGGGGCTATAGTGGGCAACAAATGGTGCGTGCCCCTCGACGCGCTTTGCCAAAATATAAAACTCTATCGGATATAAACCACCGCCGGAAGGGTAAGGCCGAAAACCTAGGCTCTCTTTTGGGTGTGCGGTGCTATTAGCACGGCGTTGCACGCCAAGAGCGGGTTCTAGCAGGTTGGAAATATCTGCCAGTGAGAGCGGTGTCGGTAAAAAACGGCGCTGAGTTGCACGACGTGTCATTATTTTATGAAATTGTTTTTTATCGCTTTCGGGGGCAGGTAACGTTTGTACCTCACTATTACGAAAGGCCTTTTTGTTACGCAAGGTCTCTAGTACTAGTCTAGGGGTACTCATGTAGCTAATGACCCGCTGAGAAAAAGCGATGGCGTTAATACGCGTTAATTTTGTCGCTTCGTGAAAAGATTCAAATTCACGAATAGGCTGGCGTAGCGCTTTTAGCATGTTTGGCTCTCTACTTAACTGTTTAACTGTTTAACTGTTTAACTGTTTAACTTTTGTAACTGGTTAATTTTTTACGTACTTTCGGCGTGCTTTCGACGTGATTTACGGGAAGGCGTGAGGCGTTTCTTTAAGCGTATACATGTCCATGCCGGCCCATTTTGCAAAAGTATCAAGGCGTCGGTTGTCGCCATGATGGTTACCGTAGCCGCAATGTAAAGGTTGTAAGCCGGGCACAAAGGCTTTTACGACGCACAGCTTGATGCTTTGAATATCGCTCGGTGTGACTTCGGCGTAGCTGGGTTGGTAATTATGCTGCTGGAGTTTGTTTACCAGTGCTTCGGCTTCTTGTTTTTTATCCGGAGGTGTTGGCGCAAGGTATTTTTCATCAATATCAATGGCCTCTGCACGGTAGAACTGTTCCAAGTGGTGGTTGTTGCTATCGTCAATGTAAAACGCAACATGATCACTAAATTGCATTACCTCCGCAGCCGTTGGTCGTTTGCGGCCGTTGCGTTTCATATCCAGCTGCCAGTTCCAAGTGTGAAAGGCCTCAATAACCGCCTTTTCGACGGCGACGGCGGCATTTAGGTGGCAGGCTGCGCCAATGGTGGTACCTTCGTTAAAGCTGTTGCGTACCGAGGCGAGCACCACTGGAATATCCACATCATTTGTTAACCAGCTAAGTTGTACTTGGTAGCGCGGGTCATTGAGTAAACTGAGCACGTCCTCAGATAGCTGCTCACATAATGCAGGGCTAAGGTTAATTGATGGTGGGCTATAGTCGCTTAGCCACGCGCAGCTAAAGCCATCTCGTTCAATGACTTCTCGTAAGCCGGTACACAAGGCAAAATCAATATCGGGACCACAGGCAAAACCGGTTGAAATTTGCGGTAGCTCGGCTTGATGCTGGGTTGGAAAATGTAGCCAAATATATTCCGCTGGAATGGACACGGATTTGGTTTGGCCTGATTCCCAGGTGGTGCCGGTGTACCAATGGCGCGCGAGTTTACTGTTGTAGGGCGCAAAACGAAAATTGGAGGAGGCGTATTGTTTATCTGAGAAGGCAATTAGTTGGTCGCAGGCGATAGGGGCATGCGGCAATTGATCTGTAGTGGTAAAGGTAAAATTAAATTCCTGCCAATTGCTTGCGCTGTAACGCTCAACCGCCTCGCCCAGTGTGGACCATAGTGCTTCTTCTATTGAGAAGGCACAGCCAGCGGCGAGTATGTCGTCGTAGCGGTCAATTTCCGATGAGGATAAATAACACGGAGAGGCACATTTTGCATTAAATATATGCAGCGGCACCTCGTCGTCTTGCAGGGGGAATTGTTTTAATGTGTTAATAATACCATATTGGTTATTTGCCAGCTGGGAGAGGCTTGTTTGGAGTTCTTCGGATAATTCGTAGATCATTCCATTAAGTCTCTTACAGCAGGGTAGCGTTGGGTTTTTAATGGAGAACAATGCGCACAGCGTGGCACACGCAATACGTGATTACGTTCAGAACTCCAGTCCTCCCAGCTTAGGTTTAGTACTTTATTCACTAGGTAACTGTTTGAGTCGCCGGTTTGAAATTTCAATATTTCGGCATAGATCAGCGCGGATAATAAGCCGGTTTGCACTGGGTGGGCTGGCGGTAGCTCAAAGTTTGTTTGGCACCGGGCAACAAATTCTTGTTTATATTGCTTGTTGGCGTATTGCCGACTGATGACGCAATGGCCACAGGCGGACATACCGGGTAAAACCAGTGGGCCAATGTTTAGTTGTAAGTCTTCAACCATGGCGAGTAAAAAAGGGGCTTTATTGGCTATCAGCCGTTCATTAGCATCGATATACTCGGCATGATTTGCTGCGATAAAGACGCGAAAATCGGCATCGTTTGGTGGGCAGACTTGGAATTCGCCGGAATTTTTAGCTGTCTCACCTAGACTTTTAACGTATTCGGCAATACCTTCAAATGATAAGGTCTTGATTTGGCGTAGATTTTTTAGTTGCGTGTCGTCGGCAGATAAGTAGGCTTGCTGCTTTTTCTTGATATCTAGCACATGTGTTAGGTGTTTTTTGGGTTCTTTCTTGGTATCTGTTGGCAGTAACATATAATTATCCGTTATTAACTTGATAATTTTCCCGGCATTGATTTCGCCTGCATGGGTAATGAAAAAATTCTGTATCCACTGTTTTTCTTTTGGCGCCGCCATTGAATTGAAGAATTCTTCAAATATACTACGAAAGCCCGCAATGGTAAATGCGCGGCCAAGTATTTGAAACTGAGTGGAATTGCCAAAGTGCACAACGCGTGCGCACGGGTGGATCAAGTATGTTGCAGAATCCATTAATACATCCAGATAGTCGAAAAATATTGTTTACGTTGAGTGTGTTTCAATTTTCAGAGGTCTAAATCTGTTCTCTTTGTTTTTTATTTTTTTATTTAATGGCTAGAGATAAGGTTAAGATATATGAGAATGAATGGCGTCATCAATGGCACCTTGGGGCTATTTAAGGCCGTTAAAATTAGCTAAGGGCTTAATGGCTTAATGGATTAATGGGTTTAGGTGGTCGGTTTTTCGGAAAGTCTTTTCCATTTATTTTTGTGATATGGCCATTTTTTTCGTTAGTTTCATTTTTTTGTAGACATGCAGGATATTTTTGTGGTTCAAAGATGGCGGCGTGCTGTGTTAGATTCCTTGTTGGAGATTGTCCGCACACAGGGCAACTCCTGATCGGTATAACTGAAACGGCTAATCAGTTTTTCTCTAACTATTTTTTTCATAGTAACTTCGTTTCAGTCATGATTTAATATTTCGCCTAATCGATAGGTGACTAGGGTTTAATAGCTCACTTACTTTGGTCGAATCACTCTTTGGCAGTCAACAGCATCGCTGCCAAGCATGTTCAAATCCGTAGCCAGTTATTGTCGGTAGAAACGCGATAAATTCCCTTATGAAAAGCCCTGTGTATTCATCTAACTCCGTGGTATTGAATGTATTTACGCTATGGAGCGTTAGCAGATCCTGTTATCGGATAATGCGCTATTCGACGAGCCTCAGGAATGGAGGGCTAAGTTCCACCTTTTGTAGGTTAAACGAGTTTATGCTCAGTTGGAGGTGGGGTTTGGGGGAGTTGTCAAGCACCGTTATGGCCTTTTGGGTGCGCTACTGATCTAGTTTCATCAGCGCTTATAGGGCAGGTAAACGGTAAATAAAAACACTTTTCGTTATATCGGCTTTAAATATAGCGCGTTAACGCTTATATTTACACCGAAAATAATACCCATACATTGTGAGGATTTATTGTGAACTCGAAGTTATTTGCCCGCGTGATTTTATTCCTCTGTATTTTCAGTATGAGTCAAGTAATGGCCAAAACTGAAGCGCTTAGCTTGATTCAAAACCCAGATGGGCGCAAACACATCTCGTTAAATGGCAGCTGGAATATCATTGTTGATCCTTACGAAAACGGTTTTTACAATCATCGTTACCAAGAGCATGAGGCAGGCTACTTTAAGAATCAGAAGCAAAAAGACCCTTCGGAATTAATTGAATACGTCTTCGACAATAGTCGTACTTTACATGTGCCGGGCGATTGGAACTCGCAAGACGACAAGCTCTTCTTCTATGAGGGAACCGTCTGGTACGAGAAAGATTTTAAGCTTGCCAAGCAAAAAGAAAAGCGTTACCGACTGCGTTTTGGCGCGGTTAACTACAAAGCGATTGTTTACGTGAATGGCGAAAAGGTCGGAGAGCACGAGGGCGGCTTTACCCCCTTCGAATTTGATGTCACGGATAAGCTGGTCGACGGCGATAATTTTATTGTGGTCAAAGCGGATAACCGACGCGAGCGCGATCAAATCCCAACGGTGAATACCGATTGGTGGAACTACGGTGGCATCACTCGCCCAGTTAAACTTATCGAGTTAGATAACACCTATTTGTCAGATTATTCGCTTCAATACAGCCCGAAAAATGGCGGGGTTATTTCTGGTTGGTTAAAAGTCGATGGTAAGCGAGGTGTTGGTGATAATACGGCTGAGCTGCAAATTGCAGAGTTAAAACTACGTCACACGGTGGCTTTGGATAAAAACGGTAAAGGGCAGTTCTCGATAAAAGCTGCGCCGCAATTGTGGAAGCCTACAGCGCCGAAGTTATACGATGTTGAGATCTCTTATCAGGGCGTAGCTGTAAACGATCGTATTGGCTTCCGGTATGTTGAGGTGCGTGGTGAGGATATTCTGCTTAATGGGGAGCCCATCTTTCTTCGTGGTATTAGTATTCACGAAGAGTCACCGCGTGGGCAGGGGCGAGCATGGAGTAAAGATGATGCACGCACTTTGTTGGGCTGGTCGAAGGCGCTAAATTGTAATTTTGTACGCCTTGCGCATTATCCGCATAACGAAGCAATGGTGAAAATGGCGGATGAAATGGGCTTGTTGGTCTGGTCTGAAATTCCGGTTTACTGGACGATTTTATTTAAAAGCGAAGCGGTCTATGCCAAAGCAGAGAAGCAGCTAGAAGAGATGATCTCGCGTGATAAAAACCGAGCATCTATCATTTTATGGTCCGTGGCTAACGAAACACCCAGCCATAAAGCGCGCTTAAAATTCCTTAAGCGCTTAGTTAAAAAAGCACGCACATTGGATTCAAGCCGACTGATTACCGCCGCTATGGATACGCACTCCACAGGCGCTAACGGTAAGGCAATTGATGACCCATTTGCCAGCCAGGTGGATGTGATTGGTATTAATAGTTATTGCGGTTGGTATGGGGATAAACCAGCGAACTGTGCGGGTTACCGTTGGGAATCTGAATACGAGAAACCGGTGATTATGAGTGAGTTTGGTGCGGGAGCTTTACAAGGTAATTTTAGTGACAATGATCTTGAACGCTTTACTGAAAATAACCAGGCCTTAGTGTACAAGCATAACCTTAGCATGCTCGACAACTTTGGGGCTCTACGAGGCGTGACGCCTTGGATTTTGAAGGACTTCCGATCGCCACGACGACCACTTCCGGGCTTGCAAGATTTTTGGAACCGTAAAGGCTTGCTGTCTGAGCAGGGGATAAAAAAGCAGGCTTGGCATGTTCTAAAAATCTGGTATGACAAGAAAGCGTTGGAGGTTCAAAAGGGGCAGGCACTTAAAAAATAGCTTCTTTATAGTGGAGCGACCTACAATGGGCTCAACTAATATTACATGTGTCAGATGTAATAAATATTAAGGTGAAATGATGAAATTTAAGGTTATAGTTGGCTTGCTGCTCTTGGCATCGCCCTTATCGCAGGCAGCTGAACCCTCAGGCGAGGCTGAAAATAAGCCATTAAAAGTGGAGAGCCTTTTTCAGCAAAACTGCGCTAGCTGTCATGGTGCGACACTCAGCGGGGGCATGGCCGGTTCTCTGTTAGATGATAAATGGTTGCAAGATGGCGAGGAGAAAACCTTAAAAAATATCATTCAAAACGGCGACGGGAAGGCTGGTATGCCAGCCTGGAAAGCGGCTTTGGACGAAGATCAGATTCGCGCTTTAGTTATTTATATCAAAGAAGAGAAGCACAAAGCCGATAGTGGCGCGGCCACTGAAAAGCTTAAACCCAAAGGGGGCGTTTATCATAGCGCCGGTGCCACCTTCCGAGTGGAGACGTTGTTTGCTGCTGATGAGGTGCTCTGGGGTTTGGAGTTCCTGGACGATCGTAGCTTTATCGCCACTCAGCGTGATGGCAAACTCTGGCATTTCAAAGCGCCCAGTAAAGCCACGGAGATAAAGAGCAGCGATAAGGGACTCTTGCAACCCGAGGCGATCACCGGCTTACCAAAAGTTTGGCGCGAAGGGCAGGGCGGCTTACTGGATGTGGCCGTGCATCCCAAGTATAAAAAGAACGGTTGGATTTACCTTGCTTATACTGACACCGTTGATGGCAAGAGTGCGATGACTAGAATCGTGCGCGGAAAAATAAAGCGCGGGAAATGGACGAAGCAGCAGACTATCTTCAGCGTTGACTCAAGTTTTTATACGCCGATGAAATGGCATTTCGGTTCGCGAATTTTGCTGCACGATGGCTACGTGTATTTCAGTGTGGGTGATCGTGCTAATCAGAATTTAGCTCAGGATCTGAGTAAACCTAACGGTAAAATATACCGCTTGCATGACGATGGCCGCATCCCAAAAGACAATCCATTTGTTGATCAGCCCGGCGCTTTGCCAGCTATCTGGAGTTACGGTCACCGTAATCCTCAGGGCTTAGCATTACAGCCTGGCAGCGGCCTGATTTGGGCTTCTGAGCATGGGCCGCGCGGTGGTGATGAAATCAATGTTATTGAAAAAGGCCGTAACTACGGTTGGCCGGTGATTACCTATGGGATGAATTACGACGGCACGCCGATTACCAGCTTGACTGAAAAAGCCGGTATGGAGCAGCCAAAGCATTATTGGGTGCCTTCGATTGCGGTTGCGGGGATTAATTTTTATGAGGGTAGTATGTTCCCTGAGTGGTCGGGAAAATTGTTGGCCAGCGGCATGGCGGCGAAGGCTTTGCATTTACTAAGGGTTGATGGGACGCACGTGCTAAAAGATGAGGTGCTGCTGGCCGATCAGGGGCGTATCCGCGATGCGGTCGTCGCAGCGGACGGCAGTATTTATATACTGGCAACTTCGGATAATTTTAAGGGCAGTATTCTGCGTTTGTCGGCTGCCCCTAGTCCTGTGGCAAAGTAATCGGGGCTTTTTGGTCGCGGGCTTCGTTTTTTGCTTGATGCATCGTTCATAAAATCAAAGTGCTTTGACAGGTGCTTTTTATGTTATTGAAGGTTCTAATAACAATAGCGATTGGGTGCAGCTTGCGGTCTTTAGCGGCGGTGCTTTTGGTAACCGTACTGATACTCTGAGCTTATCTGGCACTTTCCGTTATGTGCGCATGTTCGGCACTGCCCGAAGTGCGGGTAACCAATGGGATTGTTCGATTTGTGAAATGGAAGTCTTAGGTAATTAATTATTGGAAAATTTATTATTTGTCTTCTCTCCTTAGGATTTTTTGTCTGGAGAAAACAAAAACCGGATTTAGAAGCGGCTATAAAAGTTAAATCAATGAATTGTTTAGTGTAAATTTATTACACCTAATATGTAACGCTCGTTACATATTTCTTATTGTGTTCAGGTGTTGTTCGTGTCTTGTGTTTTCCCTTCAAGCCATGCAAGGTGTGTGCGTAGATTAGGTTTAAATATAGATAGGATGGACATGACCTTTAAAAAAGCATTCAGTGCGTTTGTATTTGTTGCGGTTTTTGTATCCAGCCCGGGGTACGCGGCCTTACAAGTCTCAAAACTCATTTCTAATCATATGGTCTTACAGCGCGATACCGCTAATGCCGTGTGGGGCTGGGCGGAACCGGGTGCCCAAGTAAAAGTTTGCCTACCCAGCGAGTGCTTGTCGGCCACCGCCAATAGTGAAGGTGAATGGCGTGTAATACTTCCCGCCACCGAGGCTTCCGGCCCTATTGATTTTCACATTCGCAGCGGCGATGAAAAAATTAGCGTTAGCGATGTGTACTTCGGTGATGTGTGGTTAGCGGGCGGTCAATCGAATATGGGATGGAAGTTGGATTCGAAAATCGATAATTTCCAAGCCGAGCTAAGCGATTCGAACTATCCCTTAATTCGTTTTTTTGAAGTCCCTAAACGTAGCTCTGTTTATGAAGAGAATACCTTGTCTAAAGGTCATTGGTTAAGAACTTCGCCCAGCACAGTTGAAAATTTCTCAGCTATTGGTTGGCTCTTTGCCAAAAAAAACCACTTAGATAAAAACGTCGCTGTGGGCATTATCGAGAGTAATTGGGGCGGTACGCCTGCGCAATCTTGGCTTAGCCAAGAAGGTTTGGCCAAGCTTCCTGCTTATCGCGAACGCGCGCAAAAATCGGCAGATTTAGCAAAAAACTGGGATAAAACGTATAACGATAATGAAAAGGCGAAAACGGAAAAATACCGACGCTTGTACAGTGAAGAGGATACCTTAGCGACCGGCGCTTACCGTTTTGCGTTTGACGACAGTCGCTGGCTACGTGTGAGCTTCCCTACGACGACAGTATTTGACGATTTACTTTGGTTGCGTAAAAGCTTTGAATTGGATCGTGTTCCTAGTGATGGGGTAATCTTAGACTTAGGCGACTTAACGCAAGAGGCGTTTATCTTCGTTAATGAAAAATTGATTGCGACAGAAACATGGAAGTCGCACGGTTCGCGCCACACAATTGCCGCCGACATGCTTAAAAAAGGCATAAACCTTATTGCTTTACGTATTGGGAGTTCTTGGGATAACCACCCAAGTTTAGGCACAGAAGAGAATATGTATATCAGCGCCGCTGGGCAGCGGCAAAACCTGTTAGATAACTGGGTCTACAGCACCGAGGTAGAGGCGCCGATGCCTATTGAGGAGCGCTTCGAGAATTTACCCGCATTCTTGTATAACGGCATGATTCACCCTCTTCGCCACTACGGTATGCGCGGCGTGATTTGGTACCAAGGTGAGAGCAATGTTGGTGAAGCACCTTTATACGGTGATTTATTTAAAGGCCTTATTAACGACTGGCGCCGAACTACCGGTCAAGACTTTGCGTTTTTATTTGTTCAGTTAGCCGGTTTCGGTGCTTTCAAGACCCCACAAGCTAACAGTGCATGGGCTGAAATACGCTTCCAGCAAGAGCTCGCCTTAGTCCTTCCCAATACGGGTATGGCGACGGCTGTCGATGTTGGCGAGGAGTTTGATGTTCACCCCGGTAACAAACAAGATGTGGCAAAGCGATTATGGTTGGAGGCGCGCCGAGTGTCATTTGGCGATAGCATCGTGTCGCAGGCGCCGCGAGTTGTTAAGCACAAGCGCAAAGGCCGCAAAGTGGCGCTTAGATTTGATACCGGTTCTACGCTTAGGGTTAAAGATGGCGCTAAGCTTATTCAAGGGTTTATTGTTGCCGGTGCCGACGGGCAATTTCATGTCGCTAAAGCGACCCTAAAGGGAAGCAAGGTGCTTGTTTGGAGTGATGAGGTTAAAAAGCCTGTGTCATTGAAATACGCCTGGGCAGACTTTCCCAAGGTGAATCTTTATGGTGAAAATAACCTGCCTGTATTGCCGTTTAAGGTTGATGGTTTGTAAAATTATTTTTTATGAATTAACGCCGAGGTCGACCGCACCTGCGGCGTGTTGTGAATATCACTTGATACGAAGGTTGTAGTCAATATTGGCGAATTTTCACTGGGAGGAAAAAGTTGCTGTCTAGGCAGGACTTTCTTCAAAACCCAGTACCCCTCATCGACATCCACCAGCAAGATGATCGACAGCTTATGCAGCAAAGCTGGATTGGTCCTGCAGCGCTGGCCATGAAGCACATCCGAGACCTGGATATTACTGATATTTTGATAGAAATAATGCAAAATCTCATCCGTAACACAAGTGGGTCAAGCGGCGATGAGCAGCTTAACAGTCAGGCAAAAATACTGTTCAACTACATGTTGAGCACCGGCAATGTTTATGATGCTGAAACGTTTTTAACTAAAATGCAAACACTGCCGCAACCACTGGGAGAAGAGATTATGACTGCTGCTGAGAAGATTAAAGCCTGGGGTGAGGAGTTGGGTGAAGCTAAAGGTAAAGCAGAGGGTAAAGCAGAGGGTAAAGCAGAGGGTAAACGTGACGTTGCAACCAAAATGATCAAAGAGGGTATGGCGTTGCAAATGATTGCTAGAGTTACAGATTTACCGCTAGCAACTATTCAGGCGCTGAACGCCGAAGCTCAACAGCAAGGGCGCTAGTAAAAAAGCGGCTTGCCGCCAAAATACTTTCGCCGGATGGGCTCCCCTCTCAGGATCCATATAAATAGCGCCCGGCTTGCAAGTTTATCAGTCGCCTCTAGAAGCCGAATTCACCACTGCAATCTTGCTCAACGCATCAAAACTAGCTGCTAAACCAGCCAACAAAGCCCCTTCGGACTCGTACTCGACTCCACTCGCTTCTGGTGAGGTTTACTTCGTTTTGGCTCGAATAATATCGAGTTATTACAGGGGCAATTAACACCGTAAGTGCGACCTGTTGGGGGCTCAGTGTGACTGCTGCGCTATACTTACCCCAATAGCTATTTTTGGCTCCTGAAGCGGTATTAATATGGACTACACGTATCAACCCTGTCGACTGAAAGCATGCAGAGGGCGCGGTTGTGGCCTTGGTAAGCAGGTCGACATGCTGTTGCAGGTGGCATTGCGTGTCCAGCGTCTTGCTGCGCGCTTGCTTACCGTCTACGTGGTGAGCATCTGCTGTTCTAGTGCCTATGCTATTGATCGGGTTATGACCACGGTGATAGATGAGAGTGATATTCGGCATCTATACTATCGAGATCTGTTATCTCTGGCTTTGCAGTCCTCAAAGGATAAATTCGGGGCATACGAAGTTATTTATAGTCAAAAGCATATGCCTAGCCGCCGCAAGCTGGCTGAGCTGGTTAGCGGCAAGAACCTTTCGATTGATGTGTCCATGCCGAAAGTCGACTGGGAGGGTAAAACACTCGTAGTTCCATTCCCTATTTACAAAGGCTTGGCTAGTTTTCGTTTGTTTCTTGTCTTGGAAGAAAATCAAGCCCTGGTAAGCCGTATTCGTTCTCTCCACGGCTTGAAGTTCTTTAATATCGGTCAGGGGCGCGGTTGGTCGACCAATAAAATATTGGAAGACCATGGGTTTACCGTGGTCTACGGGGACGATTACTCAGGTCTGTTTCCGATGTTAGGGGCAGGTCGTTTTCAATTGCTGATGCGTGGAGCGGATGAAATTTTATCAGAAATACGAGCGTTCACACACCTAGTGCCCAGCATGCAAGTGGCTAAAAATATTGCTGTGTATACGTATTTACCTCAGTATATTAATGTCACTAAAAAGCAGCCAAAATTGGCGAAACGCTTAGAATACGGCTTGAAAAAAGCTTTTGAAGAGGGCAAGCTGGATGCGATTTTTAATCAATATTATGCGCGCTCGCTCGAATTTTTGGGCGCTAAAAATAGAAGAATATTTCACCTGAAAAATACTAATATCGACCCCTCGCTGATTCAGCGGGATGAGCGCTACCTGATTCCCTCCGTTGGGGTGTATCGTGGTTTGAGTCGTGGTCAGGGCGGAGGCCAGAAAAGTTTGCAAAACGAGCCCGTTTCCGAGTAACGATATGGGTGGGGTAACAATATCAACTAAGTTAATTTAATCTTTGGAATTTTTGGAATGTTTTATGTGTAAATACAGAAAAATGAAGATTATTGCCGTTTTATCTCTGATGTTTTTTTCTGGCTCTTTGTTTTCACAGCCAATCAGTCAGTATTTGTATGGTCAAAACCACTGGATGGCGACGGGTGATGAAGATGACCGCACAGGCTATATTGATCAGCTTTGGCCACAGGTCAAGCAAAGCGGCGTAACGATGGTACGTATCGGCGGTAACGCCTATGAGCGGAATTTCCCGGATCGTGCAAAGTTGAATGCCATGATTGATAACATCAAGGGCATTGGCGCTGAGCCTTTATTACAGGTGCCGCGCTTTTTTACCGACTTACAGGCCAAAGAGCTGGTGGAATATTACACCGAAGATAACTCGCGCAAGGTGCAGTTTTGGTCTGTAGGTAACGAGCCGAGATTACATGACGAAGATACCTTGGATCAGGTGCATAGTTTTTTGCTCCGCTTGACCAAGGCGATGCGTGATGTATCCACAGATATTACGATTTTTGCTTATGATGAGGCTTGGTTACGCATGCCTGATTATGAGGAGCTGATTGGTGGCGTTAGAGACATTACCGGCTTAAAGCATAATGGGGCTTGGTTAATTGACGGAGTGACCTTTCATAGTTATCCCAACGGTGAGGAGTTTACACGTGATGACGTGGTGTTTTCCGCGCCGCAGGGTGTCGCAGGTTCAATTGCTGCTTTGGTAGGGCTGATATCAAAGGCGAATGAAAAACACAGTCGCAGCGGTAAAGACGCATTGATGTGGGGTTTAACGGAATTTAACGTGACTTATAAAAACCCAGATCGTGAAGTGACGGGTTATGGCAACACGAGTTTTTTGGGTGGGCAATCTAAGAAAAAGAATTTTTCATTTTCTGGTGTGATGAATGGTTTGGCTGAGAAAAGTTTGTCGGGTGTTTGGCTCACGGAATTATCAATAAAAACAGAAGGTAACCATTATCGGTTAGTGGGTAATACGCAACACCCAGATCTAATACCAAAATATATAGAGAAATTGAAAACATCCGATATTTTACTGGGAACATCGTTTA
>NVXL01000225.1 GCA_002746115.1 Alteromonadaceae bacterium | reverse complement strand
AAGTCGGTTTTACCGCACCTAGCGTTACCGGGCAAGCGGCCGTTATTGAAGCGGCTATGAGCGGTTTAGATTTTGAGTCAATCACTTATGTTGAGACTCACGGCACCGCCACCGCATTAGGCGACCCAATCGAGGTGAGCGCTTTGACGCAAGCGTATCAGTCTCAAACACAAAAAACCGGCTATTGTGCCATCGGTTCCGTAAAAACCAACGTTGGCCATTTAAGCTCAGCCGCTGGCGTCACCAGTTTAATAAAAACTGTATTGGCCTTAAAAAATCGTGAAATTCCGCCGAGTTTGCACTTTGAATCCCCTAACCCCGAGATTGATTTTGTTAATAGTCCGTTTTTCGTTAATGCACAATTAAGACCGTGGCAATCGGCAGGCCCGCTGCGTGCTGGCGTTAGCTCTTTTGGCATGGGTGGTACTAACGCACACCTTGTATTGGAAGAGGCTCCCGTGCAGGTCTCATCTGAGTCCACTCGTCAGCAACTGATCAGTGTTTCCGCTAAAACAGCGGCGGCATTTGAGCGTGCTTGCGACAACCTTGCAGAGTACTTGGATAATAATCGTGAACTCAATTTAGCCGATGTCGCTTACACCTTAAATTCAGGTCGAAAAAGTTTCAGTTGCCGAGGATTTTTAATTGGTGATGATGCCGCCGATATTGCAAGTAAACTACGGGAACGCAAGCCCAAATATTGGCGCCATAGTCGCACCCAAGATAAAACCGAGAAAATAGTTTTTATGTTTTCTGGGCAGGGTACTCAGTACGTCAACATGGGGCGTGGTTTATATGACTCTGAGCCGGTATTCCGTAATGCCATCGATGAAGGTGCGGAAATACTCAAGCCACTGATGGGGCAAGATATACGTGATCTATTGTACCCCGAGGTTGGTGTCGAGCCTGATTTAAAACCGTCAGTAATTGCACAGCCCGCCTTGTTTATTACGGAATATGCGATGGCAAAACTGTGTATTTCTTGGGGGCTTGAACCTACCGCAATGATTGGTTATAGCATTGGTGAATATGTGGCGGCTTGTATTGCCGGTGTATTTTCGTTGGCAGATGCTTTGCAACTCGTCACCGTGCGTAGCCAATTAATGGATGATTTATCCTCTGGTGAGATGCTCAGTATTTTACTGCCAAAAGGTAAAGTGGAGGCCTTAGTTCAAGGTCAGAAAGACCTGCACTTGGCTGCTCATAACGCGCCTGATCTCTGCGTTGTTGCCGGCACAGTTGCGGCGATGACGGATTTTAAAATAAAGCTGCAAAGCCTGCGTATTATGCATGTGCCCTTGCAGACCAACAATGCCGCGCACTCACCGTTGATGGCGCCTATCATGGGGGCATTGCGTGAGCAGTTGGGTAAAATCATCCTTAATCCGCCAGAGCGCCCTTACCTTGCTAACCTCACCGGCACTTGGGTCAACGCTGCGCAAGCAACTTCGGTGGATTATTGGTGTGATCAACTACTTAATACGGTATTGTTCTCGGAAGGGTTAAACACATTATTAGCCGATGACGATTATATTTTATTGGAACTCGGTCCTGAGATGAGCTTGACGAGCTTTGCGCTTGCGCATCAGAACCAGAGCCAGGGCGTGAGCGCGTTTAACCTGCTGCCTACCGCAATTACCGAGCAAAGTGACGAGCAATGGCTGCTGAATACCGTGGGGCAAATATGGCTGAAAGGCGCCAAGTTTGATTGGCCCGCGTTTTATGCCAATGAACAACGCTTACGAATCCCCTTACCGAGTTATCCGTTTGAGCGCCAACGCCATTGGATGGAGGCTCCGTTAACACCGCAGGGCTCTGCACAACTTACCGCATCGCCTGGGGCAATGGATCGGCAAACCCTAGATAAATGGTTTTATTCTCCGCAATGGAAGCGGGTCTGCACGCCTGCTTTACAGGCCGGTGCACAGCTGCTTAATTTATCGCGCTATTTAATTTTTACCGATGAGGCCGGTCTGGGTGCTGATTTGGGCGCCGCGCTACAAAAACAGGGGCTAGACGTAACCGCTGTGCGAGCGGGTGAGACTTTTGAGCAAACAGCCAATGGCTATCGTATCAATCCTAGTAAGTTGGTGGATTATCAGCAGCTATTTAATACCTTGCGCGAAACCGACAACTTACCGCAGGCCGTATTGCATTTGTGGAGCTTAAATAATCATGACGGTTTTGAACAAGCCCAGCTAGCTGGGTTTTATAGCTTAACGTTTATTGCACAAGCATGGTCGTCGCTATCACCAACTGATCAGGAAACCGAAGGCTCACAAGAAAATCGTCGTCATTTGTTTGTGCTGTCGAGCCAAGTTCAAGCCGTTACAGATAGTGAAAACATCAACCCCATCGCCGCGACGTTGTTAGGCCCTGTGCAAACAATCGCTAAAGAATACCCCGACTTACAGTGCCGAAATTTGGATGTCGTGCCGCAGGCATCCAAGCCAAAGAGGCAAGCACTGCTTGCACAGATATTAGTGGAGTGTCAGTTTAGCTCGCCGGAGCGCATCGTCGCCTATCGCAATAAATATCGCTGGGTACGTAGTTTTGAGTCTGCTCAATTTCCGGTAGTTAATTCAGTGCCTACTATTTTACGTCGTAACGGCGTGTATTTAATTACCAGCGTCGAAAGTATCGGCGTATCGCTTGGCACTTATTTGGCTGAAGCGGTGCAAGCCAAATTAATATTCCTCGCCCAGCCCAACACTACGCAGGCGGATGGCAGCCAGCCCGCAGCGATACCCGACATGCACTTGCGTCGATTGCAAGAAGCTGGCGCGGAGGTGTTAGTCCTTCGAGCGGATGTTGGCAAACTCGCGCAAATGCAAACCGCATTAGAGCAAGCGCAAACACGCTTTGGTGCTGTGCAGGGGGTTATTCATGCTGCAGGCGTATTTAAAAAGGGCTTGATTGCAGATATAGACAGGCCAGAATTCAGCCGAGGGCTTGCCGCAAAAGTCCAGGGGAGCTTGCTGTTAACACAATTGATTGATGTAAATACCCTTGACTTTATGGTGTTTTGCTCATCAACCAATGCCGTAATGGAAAAACCCGCACAGACGGAAGATTGCGCGGCAAATGCCTTTTTGGATGCTTACGCGGCGTCCTTATCAAGCCAAGGTGTTAACGCGGTAAGCATTAATTGGGATCATCGCCATGCGTCGGATGCTTACGCTATTCAGGCGGAAGAGGTCTCAGTGGCCTTTGAACGCATACTTAACCTGCTTCAACTCGGCGGTGATGTTGCGCAAGTGTTACTTTCAACGGTTGATTGGGAGCAAAGATTACAACAACCAGAGAGTGAGACGGATCTTTTCGAAGACGCGGAAATTGTTGCTGATACGTCAGTGATCCGTTACAACCGACCAGCTTTAGCCAATGATGCTAAGTTATCGCGACATAATCGGCCAGACTTATCGACCGAATACGTTGAGCCTGAGAGTGAGATAGAAAAACAATTAGTCGAAATTTGGCAGTCGCTGTTTGGTATCGAGCCCATTGGTATTTACGACAATTTCTTTGAGCTTGGTGGTCACTCATTGCTAGGTCTGCAATTCTTGTCTCGCCTGCGCGATGAATTATCGCTGGAAATACTCTTAGAGCATGTTTTTGTGCGCCCAATATTAAAAGAAATTGCCACGTGCGTCAGTGAGCAGCAAGACAACAAAGTCCCGCCGATCATCGTGCAATCGGAGGGTGAGCCTTTGGTGCTGTCGTTCGCGCAGCAACGCATGTGGTTTATGGCGCAGTTAGAAGGGCCAAGTGCTACTTATAATTTGACCGATGCTTTTTACTTATCAGGTGATCTAAATGTCGGTATTTTAGAGCAGAGCTTACGCTGGGTAGCGGCACGGCATAATAGCTTGCGTACGTATTTCCCTACGCGTGATGGTGAAGCGCAGGCGCAAGTTCTCGCCGTAGATGAAATGGAGGTTTTGGTCACTCATGACTTGACTCATCTAGACCCAGAAGCGCAAGGCCAAGAGGTAAAACACCGCGCCAATCAACACGCGGTTAAGCCCTTCGATTTAGACCAAGGCCCGCTATTTAAAATCGAGCTGTTGATACTTTCTGATCAGCAATTTGCGATGTTATTAAATACCCATCACATTCTCAGTGATGGTTGGTCGATCGGGGTTTTCAGCCGCGACTGGGAACACGCCTATTCTGCACTAGTGCAAGGGCTGCAACCTGAGTTCCCGCCCTTGAAAGCGCAATACAGTGATTTTGCTGCTTGGCAGCGGGATTGGTTTCAAGGTGAAGTTTTGCAGCGGCAAGTGGATTATTGGCAGCAACAATTGGCCGGAGCACCCGATCTGTTACAGTTACCTGCGGATAAACCACGCCCAGTACGGCAGAGCTATAGGGGCACTCATTACACCCACACATTCTCAACAGCATTGACTCAGGAGCTGACGCGTTTCCATCAGCAGCAGGGCGTGAGTTTATTTATGTTATTGCTCTCGGTGAGTTATATTCTGCTGTCGCGTTATAGCCGTCAGGATGATATCTGTGTGGGCAGCCCGGTGGCTAACCGCACCCATCATGCTGAAACCGAAGATATTATTGGGTTGTTTGTGAATACCCTTGTTTTACGCGGGCAGATGCAGCCGCAGCAAAGCTTTGTGGATTTACTCAAAGAGACTCGCGATACTTGTTTAGCAGCCTATGAGCATCAGGATATTCCTTTTGAAGTATTGGTTGAGCAACTGCATGCTAAGCGCAGTTTGAGTTACAACCCCTTGTTCCAGTTTATGCTGGCTCTGCCGAGTAACCTTATTAGTGAATTGTCGTTACCGGGGCTAACGAATACGCCCTTGTTAGCCGACTACCCGGTAGCGAAATTTGATTTGACCTTATATGCCCTTGAGCGCAACGGTCAGTTAATGTGTTTTTGGGAGTATGCGACAGATTTATTCGATGTTGACACTGTTGCACAAATGGCACGGCATTTTGAAGGTTTACTGAGCACAATTATTGCCAACCCAGACCAGACAGTTGGGGAACTGTCGTTATTAATGGACGAGGATTTTGATAAATTACAGGCTTGGAGTAGCACTAAAACTTTTATCGAACACAAACCGGGTGACCTATTAAATAGTCGCCCAGCTGACAGCCCAAGCGTCGTTGAATTGTTCGAGCAGCAAGCCCGAAAAACCCCAGACAATATTGCTATCACTTTTGACGGTCGACAACTGAGTTATCAGCAACTTAATGAACACGCTAATCGGCTAGCGCATTATTTGTTAGCACGTAAAAAATCGAACGGGATGGAGGGTAACGCTTTAGTTGCGATTGCCACCGAGCGCTCATTAGACATGCTAATCGGCTTATTAGGGATACTCAAAGCAGGCTGTGCCTATGTGCCGATCGACCCGAGTTACCCAGCAGCCAGAATCGAGTATATGCTCGACGACAGCAGCACCTCATTACTGTTAACGCAAAGCCATTTAAAAGCAGTTCTTCCGATGGCTGAGCAACGTGATTGCGTTGTCGTGTGTTTAGATGAATTTAGCTTGATGGATCTACCGTTGGCAAACCCGAAGGTCAAACCACAAGCAAGCGACTTGGCCTATGTGATTTATACCTCAGGCTCCACAGGCACGCCAAAAGGCGTGATGATTGAACACCATAGCTTGTCGAACTTCCTTCTTGATATGCAACAGCGCACCGCCATCACAAGCCTCGATAGATTATTGGCCGTGACGACGTTATCCTTTGATATTGCCGCGTTGGAGCTTTATCTGCCGTTAATTACCGGTAGCCAGTTATGCTTAGCTAGCACAGAGGCGGCAAACGACGGTTTGGCCTTGCAAGAGCAAATAGCCAAAGATAAAATTAGCTTTATGCAAGCAACGCCTGCGACTTGGCAGCTGCTAAAACACAGTGGTTGGGATGCTAGTAAACCACTGACGATTCTTTGTGGCGGTGAAGCATTACCGACGGAATTGGCAAATCATTTATTAGCGAATCATCATCGGCTATGGAATGTTTACGGGCCTACGGAAACCACGATTTGGTCATCCGCCTACCTAATTAAAACCGCGGTCAATACACCGCCTCCAATAGGGCGCCCGATTGCCAATACCCAGATATATATTCTCGATGCCCAGCAGCAACTTGCGCCGCCGGGAGTGCCGGGTGAGCTTTGTATTTCGGGTGCAGGCTTAGCGCGCGGTTATTTCAATCGCCCAGACCTTACTGCCGAGAAATTTATTGAGGTGGACTTTTTTGGACGCCGCGAGCGCGTTTATAAAACCGGTGATTTAGCGCGCTGGCTACCCGATGGTAATTTGGAATGCCTAGGACGAGTTGATCGTCAAATTAAATTACGGGGCTTCCGTATTGAGCTGGGTGAAATTGAAACGCTGCTTCGCCAGCATGAGGCGGTGAAAGATACGATAGTCATCGTCTATGACGAGAATGACAACAGACGACTCGTCGCCTACCTCACCTTAAGTGTCGAAAATAACGACGAGCCTGCCGACTATAAAAGCTGGCTTAAAACACGCTTGCCCGATTATATGCTGCCAAGTCAATTCGTGGTGTTAGATAAATTACCACTAACGCCCAACGGCAAAGTTGACCGTAAAGCACTACCAAGTCCAGAAAGCGCTTCTTCCAGCGACGAGTCCGAACTGTTAGCGCCACGCACGCCGATGGAAGAGCTGCTAGCGCAAATTTGGATTGAGGTACTTGGCCTAGAACACGTCGGTATTGACGACAACTTCTTTGAGCTGGGTGGCAACTCATTATTAGCGACTAAGATTATCTCCCGCTTACACCAAGCGAGTGACGAGGCCAAGGGCATCGCGGTATATGTTTTATTTGAAGCACCCACAGTGGCGGAACTCGCAGAATGGATTGGCTTAAGGGTTGACTGGCAATTGCCCCAAACCGAGCAAGAGGAAGACTGGGAGACGCTAGAGATATGAGTACGATCCAAGGATTTTTAAACCAATTACGCCAGTCCAATATTCGTATTCACAAGCAGGGTGATAAGCTACAAATTAAGGCACCGCCAAAAGCGTTAACGGCTGAGATTCGTCAGCAGATTGGCGAGCGCAAAGCTGAAATTTTGGTTTTTTTGGCCAACTTCGAGGCACCCGTTGAGGGCGTGCCAGCGATTCAACCCGTGTCACGGCGCGACAGCATACCACTGTCATTCCCTCAAGAGCGTTTATGGTTTTTAAATCAATTTGAAGGGAATAACAGCGCCACCTACAACATACCGCAAGCCTTGCGTTTGTCTGGTGCGATTAATCTAGATGCATTACAACGCAGTATGCACTGGGTGATTGAGCGCCATGAAAGTTTACGTAGCTGTTTTACGCTTAAAAACGATCAAGCTCAGGTGCAAATACTCAGCGAAATTAAAGCCCTCACTATTCAAGACTTACAAGACCTCGATGGCGAAGCGCAAAGCGCTGAGCTGCAAAAACGTGCAAACGCCCATGCCATTACGGTGTTTGATTTAACGAGCGGCCCCTTGTTTAAAGCGGATTTGTTATTGCTTAATTCCCAGCAATCCGTGTTGCTGGTGAATATGCATCATATTATCAGTGACGGTTGGTCCATCGGTGTATTTATGCGGGATTGGCAGCATGCTTATACCGCATTTTACCGTGGGCAGGCGCCAAGCCTCGCCAAGTTGGATATTCAATATTACGACTATGCAAATTGGCAGCGTACATGGTTGCAAGGCGATGTATTGCAACGGCAATTAGATTATTGGCAGCAGCAACTTACAGGCGCTACCGAATTATTAGAATTACCAACTGATCAACCACGCCAAGCTCAGCAAGGGTATAAGGGGGCACATTACGGCCATTGCCTACCCGCCACGCTCAGTGACAAAATTAATAGTCTGAGTCGTGAACACAGCGTAAGCCTGTTTATGACCATGTTATCGGCATTTTATATTTTTCTCTCTCGCTACAGTCGTCAAGATGATATTAGTGTGGGCAGCCCGATTGCGAATCGCACACAGAACCAAACTGAGGATATTATTGGTCTATTTGTGAATACCTTGGTATTTCGTGGGAAATTACAAGCACAGCAGGATTTTACCGATTTATTGCGCGCAACGCGTAAAACCTGTCTAGGTGCCTATGCCCATCAGGATGTGCCTTTAGAGTTGCTAGTTGAGAAGTTGCAGCCAGCGCGAAACTTAAGTTACAGCCCCTTGTTTCAGGTCATGTTATCGATACAAAACAATGAATTGAGTGAACCTGAATTACCGGGATTGGAGGTAAGCCGGTTATCTGCGGATTACCCCGTAGCCAAATTTGATCTAACCTTGTTTGTCGAGGAGCGCGAAGGGCAATTACATTGCCTGTGGGAGTATGCAACGGATTTATTTGACGCGAGCACTATTGAACGTATGAGTCGTCATTTTGAGGTGCTACTGACCGGTATTGTTGAAAACCCAGAGCAAGATATTAATCAACTTCCGATGTTGACGAATATCGAGGCTGAACAATTAAAATCGTGGAGCCAAAGCGCCGTTGAATACCCAACAAAAACAATCGTTGATGTGTTTGAACAGCAAGTCGGAAAAACTCCAGATAAAATTGCACTTGTCTATCAAGATCAGCAACTCAGTTACCAGCAAGTTAACGAAGAGGCGAATCAATTAGCACATTATTTATTAATGCGTTTTAATCAAGTGGGAATAACAGAGCATAACCCATTGATTGCAATTGCAACAGAGCGCTCCGCTGATATGGTCGTGGCGGTATTAGCTATCCTTAAAGCGGGTGGGGCATACGTACCGATTGACCCTAGTTATCCTGCCGAGCGTTTTAATTACCTACTGAACGATTGCAATGCACCAATGCTGCTCGTGCAAGCAGAAACTCAAGTAGGCAAAGTAAGTCAAAATTGTATGGTGCTGCGCTTAGATCAAACGGACCTTACTGACCAGCCCCGCGTTAACCCAAATATAAAAACGCACACTGATGATTTAGCCTACATAAATTATACCTCAGGATCAACCGGCCAACCCAAGGGTGTTTGTATCCCTCACCAAGCTGTTGTGCGCCTAGTTAACAATGCCAGCAATACAAGCTACGCCCAGCTCGATAGCGAGCAAATATTTTTACATTATGCGGCAGTGTCCTTTGATGCGGCAACCTTTGAAATTTGGGGCGCCTTGCTTAATGGCGCAAAAGTTGTTGTTATGCCAGCCGGGCAAACCGACCTTAAGGCACTAGCAGAGATTTTACAAAAGCAAGATATCAGTATTCTCTGGATGACCAATAGCTTATTTAATATCATGCTAGAGGAGCAGCCCGAGGCTCTGCGCGGCCTTAAGCAATTACTTACCGGTGGTGAGGCACTATCGGTAACGCATATAAATAAAGCCATTAATTGCCTATCAGATACCCAGTTAATTAACGGCTATGGCCCTACGGAAAATACCACCTTTACCTGTTGTTACCCCATTACAGAGCCTAGCTATCAGCACAGCATACCGATTGGGAAAGCGATCGCTAACACCACTGTAGCCGTTGTCGATAACATGCATCAGCCGGTTGCCGTAGGCCTTGTTGGTGAGCTTGTTACCGGTGGCGCCGGGCTCGCGCGTGGCTACCTTAATCGCCCAGAACTTAGTGCCGAGAAGTTTGTTGAGCTTAACTTGTTTGGTAAAGCCGATCGCTTTTATAAAACCGGTGATTTAGTCCGGTGGCGCCCTGATGGTAATCTAGAATATATTGGGCGTATTGATCACCAAGTAAAATTACGTGGTTTTAGGATTGAACTAGGAGAAATAGAAGCCATCATTAGCCAGCACTCAGCTGTAAATGAGGCGGTGGTCGTCTTGTATGAAGCGGATAACAATAAGCGTTTAGTGGCTTATATAACGCTTGGTGTAGGTTCTGACTCTAGTAGTGATTCGAATAGCGATCTTAGCGCGTCTGAGACGATGGTCAAGACGCTTACCGAGCAATTAAAACAACAGTTGCCAGAATATATGCAGCCTAGCCATTTTACCGTGCTGGATCTGTTGCCCTTAACCGCCAACGGAAAAGTCGATCGCAAGGCCTTGCCCGTCCCGGAGATTAAGGCGGAAAGCGGCGTAAAACCTATTACACCAACAGAGCTAATTTTAGCTAATTTGTGGTCGTTAATTCTGAAGGTTGAGGTGGTTCATAGAGACGATAACTTCTTTAAACTCGGCGGGCACTCTTTATTAGCGACTCAACTTATCGCCCGAATTCGTGATACATTTCAAGTCGAATTGCCGGTACGGTCAGTATTTGAATTCTCCCAGCTGAATGCCTTAGCGACCGCAATCGAATTGGCTAACGGTGTGATTAGCCTCCCTAAAGTCCAGCGTCAAGCAGAAGGCGAAACCAAAGTTTTATCCTTTGCTCAGCAGCGCCTATGGTTTTTAGATCAACTCGAAGAAAACAGCAGTGCCTCTTATAATATACCCATGGCTATACAGCTTACTGGGCGTTTAAATGTTGAGGCCTTGCGGTGCAGCTTAAATTGGCTAATTGAGCGACATGAGAGCTTACGGGCGCTCTTCCCTACGGAAGATGGTCTTGCGGGTGTGAAAATATTAGATTCATTTGATGTTTTATCTATCCATAAATTAACCGGCACGGACTTAACAAGCTCGGAATTACCTGGAGTCGTTGTACCGGAGCTACAAGATAAAATAAACCGTCACGCAGTAGAGCCCTTTAACTTAACATCCGGCCCATTATTTAAAGCCGATTTACTGGTGTTAAAGTCAAATGGCTTAGCGGATGATCAGCAGTTCGTATTGCTGATGAGTATGCATCATATTATTAGCGACGGTTGGTCCATCGGTGTGTTTATGCGAGACTGGCAGCATGCCTATACCGCTTTTTCACAAAATCAACAGCCGAGTCTAGAGCCCCTTGATATTCAATATAGCGACTACGCCGCTTGGCAACGACAGTGGCTCCAAGGTGAGGTATTACAAAAACAACTCGACTACTGGCAGCAACATTTAGCCGGCATACCCAACTTGCTAGAACTGCCCACAAATAAACCACGCCCTGCTGAGCAAAGCTATAAAGGCGCTCGCTACGCCTGTAGTTTGCCGCTTGAACTAAGTCAAGGCCTCAATCATCTAAGCCGCGAACATGGCGTCAGTTTGTTCATGACGGTGTTAAGCGCGTACTATATTTTGTTAGCACGTTACAGTCGCCAAGATGACATCTGCGTCGGCACACCGATTGCTAATCGTACCCATAGCCAGGCCGAAGATTTAATCGGGTTTTTTGTCAATACCTTGGTATTGCGTGGCCAATTACAAGCCGAGAAAAGTTTTACCGATTTATTGCGAGAAACAAGAAAAACCTGCTTATCCGCCTATGCCCATCAAGATATTCCCTTTGAAATGCTCGTTGAGCAAGTACAACCGACGCGCAGCTTAAGCCATAGCCCCTTATTTCAGGCGATGCTGGTATTACAAAATAATGCCCCGATTGAACTTGAACTACCGGACATCAATATCGAAGTATTATCCGCTGATTACCCGATCGCCAAATTTGATTTGACTTTAAATATTGAAGAGCGCGAAGGGCAGTTGTTTTGCGTGTGGGAATATGCGACCGATTTATTTAACGCAGTAGCTATAAAACGCATGGCTGGGCACTTTGAGACCTTACTTGCAGCGATTACGGATAAACCGGAACAAGCGGTCTGTGATTTACCGATGCTAACGGCAAGGGAATTAGAAAACCTGAAACACTGTTATGATGTTGTGGAGGATAATGCCGGAGTTGTTAATACCACTGAAGATAGCGCGATAGCTAGTCACGATAAAAGCATCGTCACTTTATTTGAAACACAAGCGGAAAATACACCAGACAATATTGCCCTAGTCTTTGAAAAGGAGCAATTAAGCTATCGACAACTCAATGAACAAGCCAACCAGCTTGCACACCAGTTATTGGGCGCCTTAGATCGCCCCGCTAAGCCTAACACCGATAAACCCCTGATTGCCATCGCGGTAGAGCGCTCTATGGATATGGTCGTCGGTATACTCGCGATCCTCAAAGCGGGTTGCGCCTACGTGCCAATCGACCCCAATTATCCAAAAACGCGAATCGCTTATTTATTGAAAGATAGCGCAGCGCCAATATTATTAACCCAAAACCATTTAAAATCCCAGCTCCCGCTAGAAGATACTCAAAGCCTTGTGCTGTGTTAGATGCATTACCTTCGGTAGTGCAGCCACTCGTTAGCCCTGAGAGAAAACCACAGGCCGCTGATTTGGCTTATATTATTTATACCTCAGGTTCAACAGGGCAGCCGAAAGGGTGCCAAGTCACACATAATAACGTCACGCGCCTATTTTCAACCAGCGAGGCCTACTATCAGTTTAATCATCAAGACGTTTGGACCCTGTTTCACTCCTATGCTTTTGATTTTTCTGTGTGGGAGATATGGGGCGCTTTACTCTATGGTGCCAAACTCGTTATCGTCCCTTATTTTACCAGCCGATCGCCGGTAGATTTTTACCAGTTACTTATTGATGAAAAGGTGACGGTACTTAATCAAACCCCTTCGGCTTTTCAGCAATTAATCAAGATTGATGAAAATAAGGTTGATAAAAATATAGCGTCGCCAGCCGATAAACTCACTTTACGCTGGGTCATAATGGGGGGCGAGGCTTTAGATTTTAACAGTATACAACCGTGGTTTGATCGCCACGGAGACGAATCCCCCCAGTTGGTGAATATGTACGGCATTACCGAAACAACGGTACACGTAACACACTGCCCAATAACCAGCCGTCTATTAAAAGAGCAACAATATTCCAATGCTAGTCTGATTGGTAAGCCGTTGCCAGATCTACAAGTTTGGATTCTAGATGCTCATCTGAAAGCCGTGCCAGTGGGCGTACCAGGGGAGATGTATGTTGGTGGTGCTGGCGTCACTCGTGGTTATCTCAACCAGCCGGAGCTTAGTGAAGAACGGTTTATAGATGTTGAAATATTAGGTAAAACTGAGCACGTTTATAAAACCGGAGATTTGGCCCGCTGGCTGCCCGGCGCGAATGATCGCCCTGAAAACCTAGAATATTTAGGCCGTATTGACTCCCAAATAAAGCTACGAGGATTCCGTATCGAGCTGGGTGAGATAGAATCACTTATCAGTCAACATCCTGCTGTAAATGACGCGCTTGTGACTTTGTTTGAGGGCGAAAGCTTAGTCGTGTATTTCACCACCGACTCTGAACCTAATTCCATAACAGATGAATTAAAAGAATATATTAAGACCCGATTGCCCGATTATATGGTGCCTAGACTGTTTGTAGCCTTAGATGAATTACGCTTAACAGCTCACGGAAAAATAGACCGAAAAGCCTTGCCAGCGCCGACATTTTCGCTTAACCAGAAGGCTCAATATCACGCGCCGTGTACACAGGAGGAACACGCGCTTGCCGGAATTTGGTCAGAGGTTCTCGGCCTTGAAAAAGTAGGCTTACTCGATAACTTCTTCGATTTGGGCGGGCATTCTCTGTTGGCAGTACAGTTGATTTCTGAGATTAACCATTATTTATCTGCTGATGATTCTTCTCTGGTTGTGAGTATACGAGATTTGTTTGAAGCGCCAACACTTGCAGATCTGGCACTTAAAATAAACGAAGCTATGTCGTCATCTGATGTCGAATCGAGGACAGCTAAAATAACCATAGATAAACCAAGTTTTGATTTGAATGCCGAAGTACAGTTAATCCCCGCCGTAGAAAATCATGGTTTACCCCCATATTCTGGCGACCTGAGAAAACCTAAAAATATATTATTAACCGGCGCGAGTGGTTTTTTAGGTGCTTTTTTATTGCGTGAGTTATTGGCGAAAAGTTCAGCGAATATTTATTGCTTAGTCCGTGCTAGCAGTAACGAGGCAGCGCAGAGCCGACTTGTCGATCAATTAAAGGCTTATCACACATGGGATGATGCCAAGGCATTACGAATAAAAACTCTGTGCGGAGATTTGTCTCAGCCCCTATTTGGGCTAGCTCAAGAGACGTTTGAACGCTTAGGGCGTGAGATTGATGTTATTTATCATAATGGTGCACTGGTGAATCATTTTTACCCATATTCGGTATTAAAATCCCCGAATGTATCTGGTACTCAAGAGGTGCTACGTTTGGCGGCTACGAGTAAACTTAAACCTGTGCATTATGTCTCGACGATTGGCGTTTTATCGGTTTCAAGCGAGTCAGTTTTAAGCGAAAAAAGTTTACCTGCCGACGGCAACCTTTTGGAGGGTGGCTACAATCAAAGTAAATGGGTAGCGGAAAAAATATTACAAAAAGCGCAACTTTGTGGCGTTCCCGTTACGGTATATCGCCCAGCGATTGTTGGTGGGCATAGCCAGAGTGGTGTTTGGAATGTTAAAGATTTTCGCAGTTTAATGATTTATGCCAGTTTAAACCTTGGCTGTTGGCCAGAGTTGGATATGCATTGGAATATCGCGCCGGTGGAACACGTTAGTCAGGCGATTGTATATTTGTCGTCGCGAAGCGACTCGCAAGGTGAGGTTTTTCATCCGGTAAACGCACAGGATATTAACAGTCGTCAAGTTTTTGAATTACTTGCGAAAATCGGCTATCGGATTACTCCTTGCTCGCCGGAGGAATGGGTAAGCCGATTACAGGCGACAGCCAAAGCGTCCCAGGACGACAATTTACTCGGTCTATCGACCTTTTTCGAGCGACCTAGTTCTTCTGAAAAACGCACTAATAATAAGAACGACGTGGAGATGTCTACCATTGACTCCCAATACAGCGTTGCCCGTATATCCGAAGGCGATATACGGTGCCCGGCTTTGGATGAGCGTATTTTGAAAAATTATTTATCTTTCTTTGAGGCATGCGGGTTTCTGCCTAATCAAACGGATATTAACCGTCGTATAATAAACTATGTGTCCTCAAAACAGGACGCCATAAGGGGGAAAGACGAGATGTTGACCACCGGCGATAATTGCTGACTGTTGGTTTTAGTAAAAAAATAAACGCTAATAAATAGTTATTAATAAGCAGTGATTAATAAAAACTAATCACTAATAAATGAAGTGTTTTCGGTGGAATGACGATGAACTCGTATGATAAAAGAATAGGCCAAACCCATCCACTTTCCTATGGACAGCAAGCCCTATGGTTTATTTATAAGGAGGCGCCAACAAGTTCCGCTTATAACATGGCACTGCCGTTACAGTTTAATGACATTGTTGAGCTGGAATTAATCGCACCGAAAATAGCCGAGCAAGCGGTGCAACAACTACTTGAAAATCACCCCTCGTTGCGCACTACCTTTGGCGAAAGTGACGGTGTACCTTATCAGCAGTTCGAGTGCGAGGTAGGGGCTTGCTGGCAACATGTTGATGCGAGTGATTGGACTGACGAGGTACTTGTTGCACAGGTTCAGAAAAATTCACAGCGGCCATTTGTATTGGAAGAAAGGGTTTTTCGTGCCACTTTGTATTCTCGTTCAGAAGGCGGCTCGGTGCTATTGTTTAGTTTGCATCACATTGCCGGTGATGCTGGTTCGCTCGCGATTATTGGGCAGCAATTGCTGCAATATTATGCGGCGTTAACCGGTGCGACCGAGACGCTTAGCGAAAATACATCGTTAACATCAACAGTACCTCCAGAAACACCAGAAAACAATTACGCTGATTATGTGCGTTGGGAAGCGGAATTACTCGCAAGCCAAAAGGGCCAACGCATGTCCGCCTATTGGGAAAAACAGCTCGCCGGTGACGTGCCCGTGCTGCAATTACCCACGGACTACCCGCGCCCGCCAGTGCAGACCTTTAATGGCGCCTCCGTCGCGCTTGAACTGTCCGAGGAGCTGACACAAAATTTAAAGGCCTTGGCCAAAGCACACAAAAGTACCCTGTTTACCGTCCTGTTAAGTGCTTGGCAGGTACTGTTGCATCGTTATTCCGGGCAGTCTGATATTTGGATCGGGGTACCTACCTCAAGCCCTCGCAATCAACCTGAATTTGCCGATATGGTGGGGTATCTGGTTAACCTGATGATCGTACGTGCTCACTTCGCCATAGGTAAAAAGGCTAAAGACAACGAGTGCACCTTCAGCCAACAGGTGTCGCAAACGGGTCGGCAAATACTCAGCGGTTTATACCACCAGCCGTACCCGTTTGTGCGATTGATCGACGAGCTTCAATTGGAGCGTGACCCCAGTTATCCGCCATTGGTGCAAGTCATGTTCGCGCTGGAACGAAGTGATCTGATCCCCAGGCAATTTTCGGCGGGTGATTATAGTGCACAGCGCCAAGATATTGCTCAAATGGAAGGGCAGTTTGATCTGTCTCTGATCTGGTCTGAGGATGTGGGCAATCAGCCCTTGTCCGGCGTATTGAGTTATAACCGCGACCTGTTTAATGTGGCCACCATCGCACGTTTAACCGAACATTTACAGGTACTTCTGCAAAGTGTCGTTGGTGATCCTGGGCAAAGTATCGACCAATTACCCCAGCTCACCGAAGCAGAAAAAATACAACTTCTGCGATGGAATCAAACCGATGCGCCTTACCCTCAAGACGTCACCCTGCACCAGCAATTTGAGCAGCAAGTAGCACTGACGCCAAACAAGGTGGCTTTGTGCTTTGAAGACCAAAGCTTAAGCTATCAAGAACTTAATGAGCAAGCTAATCATCTTGCCCATGTTATTCGTGAACATTATTTATCGGTTAATGCCAAGCCCTTAATTGCCTTGTATTTGGATCTCAGCCTACACACGGTCATCAGCATCCTGGCCGTATTAAAAGCCGGTGGAGCCTACGTGCCGATTGCGACGGACTACCCCAAAGAGCGCACACAGTTTATTTTAAACGACACACAAACTTTGCTGGTGTTGACGCAAGAGCGGCATTTGGGACAGCTTGAGCCGTGGTCAAATGAACTCCCACAAGGGCTAAGGTGTTTAGCGGTAGATTTACTCGACAGCGAGAGTGATACGCAAGAGAGGCGTGAGAACTTGGCGTCGATGAGTGATGCTGGCGACCTGGCTTACGTGATTTACACCTCTGGTACGACGGGGAAACCCAAGGGGGTGATGATGGAACACGGCGTATTTACTCGTTTCATCTGTAATAGCCGCAGCTATTTATCCTGTGCAGCGCTATGCACACTAAGCCTCACGCATTACACCTTTGATATATTTGGTTTGGAATACGCCTGCTCTTTGATCAGTGGTGGTCAGGTGATCCTTTCCAGCAGTCATTCTGCTTATACCGATTTGATGAAACATAAGGCAAATATCAATTTTATTCAGCAGACACCCTCGATGTGGCAGCTCCTGTTGGATCAGCGAAACACCCAAACGAGCGCATCCGAACCGGCTGATAACTTAAAACATATTCAGGTCATGGTGGGAGGCGAAAGCGGATCGTCGCTATTGTTTGATCGCTTGAGTCAGATATTTGCTCGTGTGCATCAAGTCTACGGCCCAACGGAAACGTGTATCTGGAGTACGCGAAACACCTATACCAGCGGCAATGAAAAAGTGATTGGTCGGCCATTCCAGGGGGAATCCGTATACGTGTTATCGCCAAGCATGCAGCTTGTGCCCATTGGCGCACCAGGTGAATTATATATTGGTGGCGTAGGGTTAGCGCGAGGCTATCTCAATCGCCCGGAATTAACGCAAGAACGTTTTATTGAAAATCCCTTCGCCTCCGCAGAGGATAAAAGCAAAGGGTATACACGTCTCTATAAAACCGGCGACTTAGCGCGCTGGTTGACTAGTGAGAATAGCCGTGATGGCCAACTGGAGTACTTGGGGCGAAATGACATGCAGGTGAAAATACGTGGTTATCGTATCGAACTTGGCGAGATCGAAAGTGCCCTACTTGCGAACCCGGAGGTTAAACAGGCTGTCGTTATTGATCATGTTCATAGGGGCGGTGAGCAACCAGGTCATCGCAGTTTGGCCGCCTACATCGTGGCTGAAAATACTGGCGAGTTGTTTATCCGTGCTATCCAGCAGGAATTAAGCTTGCGCCTTCCCGAATATATGGTCCCGAGCAGCTTTAGCATAATGGCTGAAATTCCGCTGACCATTAACGGCAAACTTGACCGTAAAGCGCTGCCTGACCCAGCATTCAATAACAGGGGAAGCACTCATGAGAACCGCTACGTTGCACCGCGCAACACTCTTGAAAAAACACTGTGCAGCATTTGGCAGAATTTATTGAATCTAGAAAAGGTCGGTATACACGACAATTTTTTTCGACGCGGTGGCAACTCCATCAGCGCGGTACAATTAACGGCAGCAAGTCGGCGCGAATTAAATATTGATATTCCTCTTGCGCTACTATTTGAGCAAAAGACCATTGCCGGTTTGGCCGGTAAACTGAATAGCGTTTGCGAAAACCTTGTTATTCCCAACGCCGGGCTTAGTCAATACCCGCTCTCATTTGCGCAAGAGCGTCTGTGGTTTATCGAGCGCTTTGAGCAGGGCAGCAGTGCTTATCATATTCCTTATTTAGTACAAATGCATGACGATGCCGATATTGCGCGACTCGCATTGGCGTTTAATTGTGTGGCACAACGTCACCCCGTCCTCAACACTGTTTATTTGCAAGATGAGCAAGGGCAGGGGTATCAGCAGGTACTCGATAGCGGCATTGACATCGTGTCCAGCCGTTTTGGTGCTGAAAACGAATGGCGTAAAGCGTTAACGACGGATATTGCCAAGCCCTTCGATTTAAGTGTCGAGCCGAGTCTGCGATTGTGCCTATATATTGTTAATGAAAAGCATATTGTTAATGAAAAACGTTATTTAATGATGCTTTGGCATCATATCGCTTTTGATGGTTGGTCGATCGATATCTTTTTACACGAATTGGCGCAGAGCTATGCTGAGGGTGGCACAGGTCATTTACCCGCGCTTGATATCACCTATCGGGATTATGCCGTTTGGCAACGGAGTTTATTGCAAGGGGAGTCGTTTGATCGCTTGGTGGACTATTGGCAAAAAAATCTAAACGGCTATGAACCGCTAGCCCTACCGACAGATAAGGCGCGTCCGCAATCGTTGGATTATCGCGGTAAGAATTTTGCCTTCGGCTTCGATAGTACGCTTTCAGAACAGGTGCGCGCCTTGGCCAAAACGCAACAAACCACCGTTTACACTGTATTGTTAAGCGGTTTTTATATCACCTTATCCGCGCTATCTGGACAGCGTGATATCGTCATCGGTACACCTTCGGATAACCGTCATCACGCGCAAACACAATCATTAATTGGCTTTTTTGTTAACGCCTTAGTGTTGAGGGCAGACATTCAAGCCGATACTTC
>NVXL01000224.1 GCA_002746115.1 Alteromonadaceae bacterium | reverse complement strand
CAGAACGAAAAATCTTGGGCTTTGGAGGAGATGATAATCTGGCCGCCTTGGGCAATCTGTGCGATTAATTGAGGGGATACATCAAGGTCCGCAAACCGCGCTGAAGGTAAACTCCACTCTATGGATTGGTATTCTTCTGTGGCTTGGCCGATCGAAACGTAAAACGCAGATATTATAAAGAGCATGAAACCGTTTACTTGTTGATATGTTTTGAGTTTTATTTTCATTCGTAGCCTCGCGTAGTGCATCCTTATAAGAATGTTAGGATGACTGAATGTTTTATTTTTATAATTGTTTGCATTCTTTTTTAGTTATTGTTTGTTGTTATTATTATGAGATTTTTTGTTTTTAGTTATTATTTGTTGTTGTTATAGGTTATTTAAGCTTTGTTATTATTATCTATTGTTTTTATTATACGTAATAGATAGCATTATGTGTGCCATGTTTGGAAAATCGATATAAAACAATGACTTAAAGGTATTCGAGTCGATGCCCCTCCCACCAAACTTTCACATTCGTTACTTAATGTGGCCATGTTTGTTACTTAGTTCAGTTGCGGGTAACGGTTTTAGGATGGGCTTAGTTCTTATTTTGAATGCTGTGGCGATGTTAATTGCTCAATCGTTGATTGGGAGGGAGGTGGAGCTGTTTTCACCTGATTTTAGATCGTTTTTCGTACAGACGTGCTTGTTTGAGTAACTTTAGAGCGAGGGCTGTGGGTAAGCCGGTGACGTTGTTGTTGGCTCTGAATGCTAAACGGCAGGCCTGGACGCCACGCGCTAACGAAGTGGTTTGGTAGGGTAGTGGGGCATGTGCTTATCGTTTGTTTGTGTGAGCGTGCCTGAGGGTGTGCTTGATAAGGTGCTTGAGAGAGGAGCCTTGAGGCTGTAGAGGGAGCTTACATCTGACCGCAGAAGGTAACTTTTGCGGTCAGAATCGAAGAGGGTGCGATCGTTATTTTGGGGCGCCGCTTCTGTTGCGCGGGATGCCTAGGCGCTGCCTGCGCTCCCAGAGGCACTTACGACTGACGCCTAGCTTTTTAGCTAGCTCGGTTTCATTCATGCTGTCTTGATGCTCAAGTACGAAGCGTTGAAAGTAATCTTCTAGCGAGAGATCTTCTGACGGATCGTCTTGTCTTCTAATACTGGGCTTGATGCCGTGCTCCATGGGCATATCGCCATCATCGTCAATTTTCACCAAATCTAAGTCAATGGCCAGCTGTGAGTGGTCGATTTCTGTTTCACTCTCGCACAGGATCACTGAGCGCTGCATGGCGTTTTCGAGCTCACGAATATTGCCGGGCCAGGTGTAGGTGGTGATGGCTTGGATTGCCTCAGGGGTCAGCGTGAGCGGCTGCTTGCGGGTCTCGGCGCAAAACCGTTTCACAAAGGTCTCTGCGAGCGCCAGGATATCTTTGCCGCGCTCCCGCAGTGGGGGCAACTTGATGTGTAGTACGTTGATGCGGAAATATAAATCTTCGCGAAACTTTCCTTCTCTGACTAAGCGCTGCAAGTTTCGGTGGGTTGCGGCAACGAGGCGGACGTCGACTTTACGTGATTCGACCGAGCCAATGGGGCGGACTTCGCCTTCTTGGAGTACGCGTAGTAGCCTAGCTTGAGCCTCTAATGGTAATTCACCGATTTCATCTAAAAATAAGGTACCGGTATCAGCGGCGGCAACTAGACCATCGCGGGTACTGGCAGCTCCAGTAAAGGCGCCTTTTTCATGGCCAAAGAGTTCGGCTTCTATGAGGGTCTCGGGGATGGCAGCACAGTTAACGCAGATAATGGGGTTGTCTTTGCGCGGGCTCTCTTGGTGGAGTGCGTTAGCGGCAAGCTCTTTGCCCGTGCCAGTTTCGCCGGTAACGAGCACTGTGGCATTGGTCGGTGCAATTTTGTGAATCTTGGTATATAGCTCTTTCATGGCGGCACTTGAACCGATCATGCCGTCGATAGCTTTGTCATTTTCTTTTGGTGACGGGCGATGCAGGCGGCTGGTAGATTTGCCGATAACGCGCTTAACAGCGGTGATCATCTCGTCGTGATCAAAGGGCTTGGCAATGTAATCGACGGCTCCCATCCGCATGGAGTCGACCGCGGAGCGCAAGCTGGCATAGCTGGTCATGATGAGCACTGGAACCTCCCCCGCGAGCTGGATCATGTCTGTGCCTGGCGCGCCCGGAAGCCTCAAGTCGCTGATGATGAGGTCAAAGGTGTCAAGCTTGTGCTTTCCGGTGGCCTCACTGACGGAAGCGGCCTCCTTTACGTCATGTTTGTTACGCGTTAATAGTTTTCTTAATGCGGTGCGAATGATTATTTCGTCTTCAACAATCAGTATTTTACTCATAGATATCCTGCCTGGGTATCGAATCGCTGTGATCTTGACTAGCCAATAGTGTTACCCGGCATCTTTGCAGTTGCAAGAGGTGCGGGCATTTTAATCACAAATTTAGTGCCGGTTTGTGTTTCTGGGTGACAAGGACTAATTATATCGAGATCGCCCTTATGCTCGTCAACAATGTTATACACCATTGCTAGGCCGAGCCCTGTCCCCTGTCCGGGCTCTTTAGTGGTAAAAAAGGGTTCAAATATACGATCTTGTATTTCTTGGGGAATTCCGGGGCCTTCGTCACTCACGCTGAACTCTACTTGGTCCGCTAGCTTGCGGCCGCTAATAATAATACTTGTGCCTGCCTCGCTGGCATCGCGTGCGTTGGATAGTAGGTTAACGAAGACTTGTATAAGTCGTTGGCTGTCGCCATGAATCGCGAGTGTTTCAGGGAGGTCGTTCTGATAGTGGATTTCATGCTTTTCGATTTGTAACATCAGCAAGTTGATTGCTTCTTGAGCGCACTCGCGCAATAAAAACGTTTGCTGTATGTTTTCGGTATGTTGGCCTGAATGTGAAAAGCTTACAAGTGATTGTACTATCCGAGTAACTCGAGCCGTTTGTGAGAGGATTTGCTCAGCGGATTCGAGTACCTCTTCATTATCGGTATCGTATTTCATATTTTGCGCAAGGCAGGCAATGCCTGTCACTGGGTTGCCAATTTCATGGGCGACACCGGCTGCGAGTCTGCCGACCGAGGCGAGTCGTTCGCTATGGATAAGCTCGTTTTCAAGTAGCTGTAGTTCGGTAACATCTTCTAATAAAATCACTTGTCCATCGAGTTTGTGTGCCAATGATGAAGGGATGGTTGATTTATGCAGTGATATCCAGTGCGACTTGCCTGCCAGTTCAATTTCGAGTTTGTAGCGGTGCGGAATATCAGACGTGGCAAAGTTATTTAATACTTCCCCCCAAGGTTCTAGCACTTCTTCAAGCCGTGAGCCGGTGACGGTTTCACTTTTGATACCGGTAAGGTACCTCATTGCTGAATTCCACATCAGTACTTCCATATCTTTACCGATAGAGCAAACTGCGAGAGGTAGCTCTTCCAGGGTGCGCCGATGGTATAGGCGTAGATCATTCAGTTCGGCGGCTAGGCCGGTAAACTCGTCGCGGTAATGGTTGAGTCGATTCTCGATCAGGGTGATATCGGTAGCTGTCTCAGCATCAGAGTCGGGGACTTTGAACGGGATCTGCTTATCCATAATCTCTGTGGCCATGGAGATGCCGAGCAGGCCTGAGAGGTTTGCTTCGATTTCATCTCGCAAACGGCGTAAGGCGTAAGGACGTCTTTCGTTTGGATTAAGGCCGAGTTTTTGTAGGGCGCGCTCGACTTCCTTTCTTGCTGTGGATTCGCCAATGCGAACACGCAAACGATTGATGATTTCTTCTGGCGAGCGAATGTCGAGGGTGAGGCGAAACGGGTGACTCAGTTCATCCTCAGAACACAGCTCGGCACTATAGCGCTCTGCGTCAGATTGTTTGGTCAGTGATGAGACGACCACAAATGTCACCGTATTCAAGCCTATGGCGTAAATAGTGACGGTATCCCAATGGCTAATGCCAATGTCAAAGGCGATGCCAAGAAGTTCAATCCGATGTTCGCTGAAGCCAAACAGCATGGGGATTAATATTGCGAACAACCACACGGCCATGCCTATGCATAGTCCGGCATTGAAGCCTTTGCTGTTACCTTGCGTCCAGTTGGTTACCGCAACAACACCAGGCAGTAATTGTAAGGTTGCAATAAATGCGGCTAAGGCTAAATCAGTGAGGTTAAATTGATTGTCCAGTGATAAGTAAAATGCATACCCTGTCATCACAACCACGGCGATAAGAACTCGGCGAATGGTGATAAGTTGTCCGTAAATCTCTTTTTTGGTACGCAGCGGTGTGGCAGGTAAAATCCAGTGATTCATGATCATGGTTGCAACCGACAGGGATATAGATACCACAGCTCCAGTTGCGGCAGATAGCCCACCGACAAAGGCAATGACCGTAAATGTCGAGTTACCAGCGGCAAGGGGCACGGCTATAGGGAAATACTGCGCAGGGAGCTGGCTGCCAAGTTTTACGCCAGCCCAAAGAATCGGGAATACCGGTAATGCCATAAAAAAGAGGAAAAGCGGGAAGGCCCAAGTCACGGTGCGGGTGGCATGTTTAACGGGGTTCTCTACTACGGTCATGTGGAAAATGTGGGGCATCGACACGGCGGTAGCCAAAAACAACAGCATTAAGGTGTGTGTGGAGGTTTCTTTGATCGGGGTGTAAAGGCGCGTTACCTGCTCGGGGTTGGCTTGCAGCCAGAGATCCAAGTCTTGAGGTCCGCTAAATACATAGAACATAGAGAAAAATCCGATCGCACATAAGCCAAATAACTTAATAAGGGACTCAAAAGCCATGGCTGTAATAAGGCCTTTGTGGTGCTCTCGGTTTGAGCCGAATAACATGGTGAAGCAGATAACTACAGTGCAGTAAAGTAAGGCGAAAATGACTCGGGAGTCGAATACGCCTAGCTGGCCATTGTTGGAATTATTGTACTGGGTGATGATGGCGATGGTGTCGGCGACGGCTTGAATTTGGAGTGCCATAAGTGGCGTCATCGCAAGTATCATACACATGGTAACGATACCGCCTACCGAGTGGCTGTGGTAACGAAAGGTGAGCAAGTCCGCCATTGAGTTAATCTGAAAGCGGCGTGCGACTTCTATCAAGGGTTTGAGGGCGTAAGGGGCGAATAAGAATAGGGCGCCAGTGCCTATGTAATAGGCAAGTGCGCCATAGCCAAACTCTTGGGCGAGATGAATGATCCCGTAGAAAGACCATGCGCTGGCAAAAATGCCTAGTGAAAAAATGTAGGTAATTGGATGGGAGACAATCCTATTGGGTATCCACCCTTTTTCGGTGGCATAAGCGATGCCGAACAATACACCGATATATATCAGGCATATGAGTGCAATTCCTAGCAGATCAAAGGTCATGATGTTTTTCTCTAGCCTGCACGATAAAAGCAATCACGATAACAAATATCCAAATAATGAACGGACGGTACCATTCACCGCTTGGGTTGATTACCCAAGAGAATATTGTCGGTGCGAATATGTAAAACACCATTATTAGCAACAGTAGTGGGTTGCGTCGGTTCATGTTGTTTTGCTCTTAAAGAAGCCAGCTCATCAAGCGCCTTTATTGCTGAGCTTGTTAAGGTTCCAGTGTTCGGTGGCCCATTGTAAAAGGTCTGGGATGTTTTGTGTTGTGTTATTGCTGTTTGGCTTCAAGCCTAGGTGTTTTAGGCATAAGAGAATGTTTTCGTGAGCGTGCTCTGGGTTTGCGGCGGTAGCGTGGTTTTGTTTGCTAAGCTTGAGCCCACGGTCGTCGTTGACGACCGGGATGTGAGCGTAGGTGGCTTGCTTGCCCTTAAGTAGTTGTGTAAGAAATATTTGCTTGGGTGTACAGTCTAATAAGTCGTCACCTCTGACGATATGGGTAATTCCTTGGTGGATGTCGTCAACTACGACGGCGAGTTGATAAGCAAATAGGCCGTCTTTACGGTGGATAACAAAGTCGCCGGTTTGCCCTAGGTCTTCACTGAACTCCCCTTGAATAAGGTCGTAAAAGCTTATATTAAGTGAGGCTACAGTGATTTTTTTGGCTGAGCGCACTAGATCAAGACGAATGGAGGCGGGCGCGTTAAGCTTGGGGCTGTGTGTTTTACAATGACCATCGTAGCAATTGCTAGGGCTTAGGTTGGCTATGCGTTTTCGGTTGCATGTGCAGGGATAGCTGAATTGTTCGTCGGTAAGTGCTTTGAGCGTTTGGTGATACGTTGATGAGCGTTGGCTCTGGTATAAAATATCACCGTCCCAGTTCAATCCATGGGCTTTGATGCATGAGAGTATGGATTGTGTTGCGCCTTTTTGTTCTCGCGGAGGGTCAATATCTTCGATTCGTACCAGCCAATTACCGTGATTTTTACGTGCATCGAGGTAGCTTGCGAGTGCGCAGGTCAGGGAGCCTAAGTGCAGATCCCCGCTAGGGGAGGGGGCAAAGCGTCCGATATAGTCTGCTTTTTTTTGGGGTGGGGTCTTTCTTTTGGGCATATATAAAGACAGCCCTAAGTCAAGCGGCTCTGTATGCGGCGATGAGCAGTAATCGCGAGCATGCTCGCGATATAAGATGGCTTAGCCGATCGTTTGTCTTTCTTTGATTTCGTCTAAAGTCTTACAATCGACACATAGTGTCGCTGTTGGGCGAGCTTCTAATCGCCGTATGCCAATGTCAACACCACAGGTGTCGCAAAAACCGTAGTCGTCAGTTTCAACTAACTCAAGAGTGGCATCAATTTTTTTGATGAGTTTACGTTCGCGGTCACGCGTGCGCAGCTCAAGGCTGAACTCTTCTTCCTGGCTTGCTCTGTCTGCTGGGTCGGGGAAGTTAGCTGCCTCGTCTTTCATGTGGCTGACGGTACGATCCACTTCTTCCATTAATTCATGTTTCCAAGCAAGGAGGAGGTCTTTAAAGTGATCCCGTTGCTTGATGTTCATGTATTCTTCGCCGGGATTCTCCTCGTAGGGAGGGATATCGCTTAAAGCGAAGCCGGATTTGCTGGTTGATTCTGGCATCTTAGTATTCGCCTTATTTACCTTACATTTTTAACGCATTTTCGGAGCCTTGTAATTTTAGGTCAATATCACCTGATTACAAGGGCTGGAAACTGGGTTTTATCTATCTTTACCCGACTATTGTTAATAAATTTTTAATAAAAAGCCTAAACGTACTTGAATCAAAGCAAAGCTGCATCATAAGTTGATGATGATGGCTTTGGCTTAAGTCGGGGCGAGAAGAAAATTAACAGATCTGAAAGTGTCCTACTAGTTATTTTTGGTAGTTCTTGCACTTATCATCAATATTGGATGGTTGTGGCTTGCTTGTGGTGTAAAGTTGTTTGTGCAGGCAGTCTTGGCGCTTGCGGAGTGTGCCCACCCCGGTTTAGTGTCGTATGTAGTAGGAGCCCCTGCGTTAACGATGCTTAAAGCGCACAAAAGCCTCCCTTTAGGGTGGCTTAGCTTTAGTGTGCGGGGGTTATTCCTGTTTTTTTGCGAATACTAGGCGCTGTCCTTTGCTGTTTGCGCAGCGTCTTCGACAAGCTGTTCTTTTAGCTCAGGTGTTAAGTCGTTCCAATGTACATCCATTAGAGCACCCTGTAAGGCATAAAGCATCACCTTGGATACATGGATGCCGCGTGATTTGATACGGCAATAAGTTTCTACAGCTCCGGCTTCAGATAGGTCTTGGTAATTGTTAATACCTACTGCGCGAAGAATGTTGACTGAAGCGGTACCCAAATTTTTCAAATTAAGCAATTCACCATTACTGGAAGTCATAAGTCGCGTTTTCTCACGAGATTTATTATAGAGATGCAAATAGTTAACTCGGCACGAGTGCCGTGTTGTCAGTTTGCTTTAATATAGCCTAGTGGTATTTCTAACGGGTCGTGCAGGTGGAACATCGCTTGTAACGATCTTGTTGGGGCTTTAAACCGGAAAATCGTATACATTGCATTGTTAACAATGGTTAACATGGCTGAGATAATGATAATAATACATCCTAATCTGCAAGGCGCAAATTATTTGTTAAGAAAATTGCGATTGTTGGTAGGTTTTACGAGATTTCTATGAAAATTGTGAATACCCTCCTGGGAAAAGACGACAGATTCATTGATTACCATTCTTTTGAGTGTCCAGTGCATTGCGAGATTGTTGCTGATCTTGTTAAGTTTAAGCAGGATGCCGCTACGAATGGCGTTACTTTAAGTCTCGCTAGTGGGTATAGAAGTTTTGGGCGCCAGCTTGCCATCTGGAATGCTAAAGCTTCAGGGCTTAAGCCTGTGTACGATAGTGACGGCAAGCCGCTCGATATTAAAAGGCTAAGCAAAGTAGACTTGATGTTTAGTATATTGCGCTGGTCAGCATTGCCTGGCACCTCTAGGCATCACTGGGGGACGGATGTTGATATCTATGACGCTAGCGCTATGCCGCCGGGCTATCAGTTGCAGCTGAGCTCTGAAGAGGCGCAAAGAGGGGGTGTTTTTGAGCATTTATATGAATGGCTTGAGGCTTATTTGTTGTTGCAAGCTAGCATTTTTTATCGCCCGTATAACGAAGACCTTGGTGGTGTTGCGCCTGAGCCCTGGCATTTAAGTTATATGCCTGTAGCTGAAAGTTATAAAGACTTGTTAAATATTGAGGATTTGATTGAAAGTATTAAGCACGAAAATATTTTGCTGAAAGACGAGGTGCTAGCAAATATTGATTTTATTTTTGAAAATTATGTCAATAATGTTTGTTTGCCTAACTGGAGTGCTTAATCCATAACTCGGCTTAAAATGTGGTTAACTTAATAATTTGTGCCAGTTTTTTGTGTTTGCATAGAAACGGGTGCAATTTTATTTTCGTGGAGCCAGTTTAAAACAGATTCGCGGCTTGCGAGCATGCTTTCGTATGACTGTAAAACGGCAAAGCTTTTATTGGCGTAGTCAGCATTTTTAACTTGAGCGATTCGATGTTGAAGAAAGTCGATGTCGTCAATAATTTTGGTGTAAATATCCTCCATCTCAACATTGTTGATTCTCTTGTCGTCAGTCGACTGTTGTGCTTCGCTTTTTTCGTATTTGCGAGCTTTATGCCTGAAGAGACTAAGCTTTTCTAGGATTTGTGGGTCTTTTGCGGTGCTCATAATCAAGCTCGATAACGGCGTGGGCTTCATGCCATTGATGTTACAGCGGAGTGAATATTATGGGTAATATTCACTCCGTATTCCAGCCGTAGAGTTTTTTTCGGCGCAATTTTTAATGCCTACTTAATGAATTGTGCGCCAGTAGAGGTTTTTGTTGGTTTGGTATATCGAATCATATATAAGCAGATCTGTTTTTTATAATAAAATAAACTGTGCTATGGCTTAAGTTTATGCTGAATAAGACAGGCAGGTATACGTATGTTGGTATTCATAGGGTAATTGGTATACGCTAAAATTAAGCGATTAAGGCCTGATGCTTCTTCGGTGGAGTAATCGCAGACGTAGCTGTTGAGAATTATTGCAAACTATAGTGGTGCTTTATGAGTAGTGAAAAATACGACCTAGTGTTTAATGGCGAGGCGGTTAAAGGTGTCAGTATCGACACGGCAAAGCAAAATTTAGCGAAGCTGTTTAAGTTAAATGCCGTTAAGGTAGAGACGCTTTTCACTGGCAAGCCGGTAACGCTTAAGCGAAACTTGGATTTGGACACTGCCAATAAGTATCGTGTCGCTATAAAAAAAGCGGGTGCCCGTGTTAATTTGGTGGAACAGCAAGGTTCCAGTGCGGCGACTCCTAGTTCCGTTGTCACTGTTAGTTCTGCGCCTACTTCGTCCTCTAATGTGCCGCCAAAAGGCGCGCCAGCACCGTCAAAGGCTCCCGCGGCTAAAAAAATATCAACTGTAGCGATTGGTTTGGCGCCAGCTGGTACGCCAGTGTTGGCAGCTGAAGAGCGTCAATTACCGGTAGATTCTACGGTGAATGATGTCGACTTTGGTTTGAGGCCGGCAGGGGAGTTATTAGATGGAAGTGAGAAAAAAGCGTTTACGCCACTGAATATCGATTTGAGCTCGATGGATCTAGCGCCGGTAGGAGCCGATGTTTTGAAGCCTGAGGAGAGGCTTGTTGTGCCTAAAGTGAGTGTTAATACGAGTGCGATGAATCTAGCGGAGCCGGGTGCTCGTTTAGGTGAGGTTGAGGCGAGTGCGCCACCGCCCCCCAGTACTGCGCATTTACATTTGGAGGGCGAGGTTTAATCTCGTATAAAAAATTACGATTCTTTTGCTGCGCTTGCGATAGAGTCTGTAATTTCTTTTCGAGCAGCCTCTAGTCCTTCCCAGCCGTCAATTTTTACCCACTTACCTGATTCCAAATCTTTGTAATGCTCAAAGAAATGCTCAATTTGCTTGAGTACAATTTCAGGGGCATCATCAATGCTTACGACGCTGTCGTAAAGCTTAGTGATTTTGCTGACAGGAACTGCAAGGATCTTAGCGTCTTCACCTGATTCGTCAGTCATTTTCAATACGCCGATTGGGCGACATTTAACGACAGAGCCCGGAAGTAATGGGCGATCCATATAAACTAGTACATCTGCAGGGTCACCATCACCACAAAGGGTGTGCGGGATATAGCCGTAGTTACACGGGTAGCGCATAGAGGTGCCTAAGATACGATCAACAAATAGTGCATTGGTGTCTTTGTCGACTTCGTATTTGATGGGCTCGCCACCCATTGAAATTTCTACGATGACGTTAACTTCATCAGGGGCGTTGTTGCCGATTGGCACTAGTTCAAGGCTCATGAAAATTATCTCGGTTCAGAGTTGGATGTTACCCGCACGAATGGCGAGTTGCTATGGCGCGCGATTGTATCACAAACACCCCTTGTGTTTGCGGGCATCATTTGTATCTTTTGTGCTTGTAAAGCGCAGCCACTCATTTATCCTTACTGTCTTGACCCAACCGGCTTTTTGGTACCTAAAACTGAGGTGCGTATGCCGGAGGGCTTTTATGTCATGAAATTGTATGCTTGGGGCTAATATGTCGAAAAACAGTTTGTCGGGAAAAAATATGTCGGAAAACAGTCCAAGCACCGTTGGTGGGCATATTCATATTCTCGGTATTTGCGGCACTTTTATGGGCTCGATTGCTCAGTTGGCCAAGGCGGCGGGTTTTCGAGTGACGGGCGCGGACACTAATGTGTACCCGCCGATGAGTACACAGCTAGAGGCCGCAGGCATTGAGCTGATTGAGGGCTTTGGTGTTGAGCAGCTTGCGTTAAAACCAGATTTGTTTGTCGTTGGTAATGTGGTCAGTCGGGGTAATCCGCTGATGGAGGCGATTCTCGATAAATCATTGCCTTACACCTCGGGGCCGCAGTGGCTGGCAGAGCATATTTTGCAAGATAAGTGGGTGCTAGCGGTTGCGGGGACTCATGGTAAAACGACGACTTCAAGTATGTTGGCTTGGATTTTGGAATACGCGGGCATGGCGCCGGGATACTTGATTGGCGGTGTGCCCGGTAATTTTGGCGTTTCTGCTCGTTTAGGAGGCAGTGATTTCTTCGTCATTGAAGCAGACGAATACGACACTGCTTTTTTTGATAAACGATCCAAATTTGTGCATTACCGACCAAGCACTTTGGTGTTAAATAACCTGGAATTTGACCATGCGGATATATTTGATGACCTTAACGCTATTCAAACCCAGTTTCATCACCTGTTAAGAACTGTGCCGCAAATCGGGCAAGTGATTTATCAGGCTGTGCCAGCTTTATCTGAAGTGCTAGATCGAGGTTGTTGGTCCGGCAGGCAAACCTTGGCTTCTAACTTGGAGTCAGCCTCGTCAGATCAGTATGATTGGAAATTTAAAGCTGAATCTGCAAGTGCGGAGCGGTTTGGTGTGTTTTTTCAAGGCGAGGCGAGCGGCGAAATTACTTGGCAGCTTAGTGGTGTGCATAATATGCAAAATGCAGTCGCTGCTGTTGCAGCCGCACGTCATGTGGGTGTTTTACCTGAGCTGGCCTGCGAGGCCTTATCGCAATTCTCTGGTGTTAAGCGTCGTATGGAGTTGGTTGGCGATGTTAACGGCGTTAGGGTTTATGATGATTTTGCGCATCACCCGACTGCAATAGCGCTGACTTTGCAGGGCTTGCGTGCCAAAGTTGGTAGTGAGCCCATTGTCGCGGTATTAGAGCCTAGATCTCATACGATGAAAAGGGGTGTTCATAAAGATGGGTTATTGAATTCGGTTGGCGAGGCGGATGAAGCTATTTGGTTTCAACCCGAAGGGCTTCAGTGGGATTTGGCAGCTCATGTGAATGTTGATGATGTTGATAATGCGGAGCGCAATTTACGTCGCTCGGATGTCATCGCAAGTATTGATGGGATATTGGAGCGGATTGTAGCCATAGCGACAGCGAATAACGGCAAGAAGCTGCACATTGTGGTGATGAGTAATGGTGGCTTCGCGGGTATACATGGCCGAATTCTTTCTGTGTTAAAGGACTGTATTGAAGGGTTGTATTAAAGGGCTAAACTAAAGGGCTAACTGAATGCATGTGGATTATTTTGGGTCGAGCCCTAAAAAGATATACGCAATTGCACCAGCAAGACCCAGCAAAACCACGGCGGCCCAGATAGGGGCGCGATAGTCCTTTTTGTAGAGGTTGAGCTCTTCTCGGTTACCGACAGATGTGGGTTTAGATTTCCAACGCTTTGGCTTGTTGGAGCTAGGAGCTGCCTGGCTCGGCACGGGTTTGTGCACCGAGGTTGAAGACTTGGGTAATTGAATACCGGGGCCAAATAAGCGAAAGCTATAGACGTCTAAGCGTAGGTGGTCGCCGGGGTAAAGTGTGGCTTCATCGACCTTCTTGTCGTTGACAAAGGTGCCATTAGCGGAGCCTGTGTCGCGAATGTGCAGGGATGAATAATGTATGGTGATTTCTGCATGGCGGCGCGATAGGTGTGTGCCGGGAAATACGATATCGCATTGCGAGCCACGGCCAAGGCTAATCGTGCTGTTAAGTTCAGCCTTTATGGGGAACTCCTGCCCAGATAGCCAGCTAGAGTCGGCGATTAATGACCAGTATTGAGTTTCGCTGGCGGCGTCTTCTAGTTCCGCCATTGGGTCGAGCACTTCAAATTCGACGGCACCGATCGCGAATTTATCACCACAAGCAATTTGGCGTTGGGTAATGCGCTGGCCGTTTACAAAGGTACCGTGCTTACTACCGAGGTCTTTGAGTAAAAATGTGTCGCCTTGATTGAGGATTTTGGCATGTTGATCAGAAACAGATGGCGTGCCGTCAATGGTCAGTTGGTTTTTACCTGAGCTACCAATTGAGAGCGAGCGCTCCATAACCCAAAACGGAGGCTTTCTATTATCCGTGAACTGAATTTTTAACATGGTGTCAATAGTCGCAGTAAGGTAAAGGATCGATTATAACGTGATGTTTGCTAAAGGGTAATAAGCTTTACTGGTTAGTAGCTATCAAAACGGAGGTATTTCGATTTCAGTTGCGGGTACGCTTTAATGAGCCCCCCTTAAACGCTAGTCAGGATTGCTAGGTCTTGCATCGAATTTGTTTTGGTGCTGGTAATTTTTGAAAAATACGTTAACCTGCGATCTCAAAATATCTATGTGCTTTTTCAGGTTTAAGCCTTCTTAACAGGGTTGTTCGTCACTATTATGCTTAAAATTCTCTTTGATCGCTATATCAACTTCGTCACAGGTTATCCAAAATTCGTATTGTTTTGTATTTTTATGCTTACGGTTGCTTTGTCAATAGGCCTGCCGCGCTTTAAATTAGATGCCTCGTCCGATTCTTTGACGCTCGAACATGATCGTGATTTAGACTTTTATCGACAAGTGTCAAAAAATTACAAAAGCGGTGAGCTTTTGTTCGTTACATTTAAGCCGCACGAGGACTTGTTTTCTGATGCGGCCTTGGAGGTCTTGGCTAGCCTGCAGGGTTCGTTGAGTAAAATCGATGGCGTGCGTCGTGTCGACAGTATTCTTACCGTGCCTTTACTGTATAGCCCGAAGCCATCAATTAAAGAGCTGGTGAGTCGGCAGCGTTTATTGACGGATGATGATACCGATCGTGTTTTAGCCAAGCAGGAGTTTCTAAATAGTCCGGTATATAAAGAGTTAATACTAGGGGCGGATGGGCAAACCACGGTTCTGGCCTTAGCGATGGGGGTGGATGAGACCGGAATTGAACTTGCGGAGCGACGCGATAACTTACGCCTAAAGCGTGATCTCGAAGGTTTGAGCGAGCAGGAGCAGCAAGAATTATTGCAGGCGACCGCAGAGTATCTGGCTTACCGTACCGAGTCAGCGACTAGGAATGCTGAGCGTGTTGCCGCTTTGCGTGCAGTGGTTGCAGGCTACAAAAATGACGCTGAAATTTTCATTGGTGGCGTTAGCATGATCACCTCAGACATGATTGCGTTTATTCGAAGTGACTTGCAGGTCTTTGGTGTCATTGTGCTGCTTTTGATGATCGCCATTCTGGGCGCAATTTTCCGCTCTCTGCGCTATGTGGCGATTCCGATGTTCAGTTGCTTGGTGGCGGTATTGATGATGCTGGGGTACGTCAGTTGGCTTGATTGGCGATTGACGGTGATCTCTTCGAACTTTGTTCCCTTGTTGCTGATTATCTCTTTGGCGATTGTGATTCACTTGATCGTACGTTATCGCGAGTACGTCGTTGAGAAACCGCAGTGGACGCAGCAGCAGCTCGTGGCGGAAACCTTGCGTTTTATGGCGCGGCCCTGCCTTTATACGGCGATTACCACGATAGTGGCTTTTGCGTCCCTCGTCGTAAGCGATATAAAGCCGGTGATCGATTTTGGTTGGATGATGACGATTGGTTTGGTTTTGGCGTTAGTGCTAGCATTTTTACTTATGCCTGCGTGTTTGATGTTGCTCCCTAGGGAGCGTGTTCGTACGCGAGGCGATCGTGGGGCTTCTATGTTGGTAAAAGCTTCCGGCGCAAATGCGGGCAGGAGTGAGCCTTTGACTTTGTATTTCTCTAGAGCCGTCGCGCATCGAGGTAAAAGCGTATTGTTCGGTAGCTTTATTGTGGCATTGGGGAGCGCCTATGGTCTCAGTCAGCTCAGGGTCGAAAACAGCTTTATAGACTATTTCCGTAGCGATTCTGAAATCTATCAAGGGCTTTCACTTATCGATAAAGAGCTTGGTGGTACGACCACCTTTGATATTTTGATTACAATCGACCCTAACACTTTAGCGGGTGATGTTGAAGAGGACTTTGGTGAGGAGGGGGATCCCTTTGGCGATGCCGATCCGTTTGAGGATGACGACCCCTTTGAGGATGACGACCCCTTCTCTGAGGGAGCGCAAAGGAATGCTAGCCCTTGGATGACGCTAGCCGGTGTGCGGCAAGTTGAAGAAATACATGATTATCTCGAATCTTTACCCGAAGTCGGTAAAGTGCAGTCCTTAGCGATACTGTATAAAGTTGGGCGAGATTTACTGGGTAATGTAAATGATTTTCAGCTCGCACTGTTAGAGCGCTCACTCCCGGCGGAAGCGAAAGCTGCGCTTATTACGCCCTTTGTTGGCGCCAATGGATTGCAGACCCGCTTTAGTATGCGTATTCATGATACCTATCCAGGTATACAGCGCCGCGAGTTGGTTGAGCGTATAAGAAATCATATTAACGGGCTTAATAAATATGAGCCAGAAAATGTACAATTTTCTGGCTTGCTCGTTCTATATAATAATATGTTAACGAGTTTGTTTAGTTCTCAAATTGTCACCTTAGGGGTGGTTTTTCTGGGGATTATGCTGATGTTCGTTATACTGTTTCGGTCATTTAGCGTGGCGTTGATTGCGATTATTCCGAATATGCTGGCGGCATTTTCGATTTTAGGGACGATGGGCTTGTTGGGTATTCCGCTCGATATGATGACAATTACAATTGCAGCCATCACTGTCGGCATCGGGGTGGATGATACGATTCATTATATTCATCGTTTTAAGGAAGAGGTTCGGCTCGACGGGGATTATGTTGCGGCGATGCATCGGTCTCACGCATCGATCGGGCGTGCGATGTATTATACATCCCTGATCATTATTGTTGGTTTCTCAACCATGGTGTTGTCGGAATTTATCCCAACCATATACTTTGGACTGCTAACGAGTTTGGCGATGTTTGCGGCTTTGATGGGAGCATTGCTGCTGTTGCCTAAATTAATCTTAATGGTTCGTCCATTCAAGGTTAACGTGGGCGAATCTAAGGTAAACCTACGCTACATGTAGCGTAGGTTGCTCAAGCTCAGGTGTGTTACTTACTTGAGTTTGCGGTTAGTGGCGTAACGTTATCGTCGCTAGCTTCTTTCTTTTCTTCTTGCAGCAATACCTCTGGCTTACCTTTACAGGCAATGGCGAGTTTATCGCGGCGTTTCGCTAATATTAGACCGATCGTTTCGCTATGGCTTTCATCAATACCGGGGATTTGAGCCTCGATTAAACTGGTGATGTTAGCGGCTAGCTCTAACATTTTGTCGTATTCTTCAGCGTCTTTTTTATTGTCAAACATGGTCCCGTCTCGGTCGCATTTCCAAACGGCTACTACTGCCATAGCTGCCTCCTAAAGTCGAAGTTAATAGTTAAAGTAAGCGGTTAATACGATGCTAAATATAGGGCTTGGATTGGCTTTAATATTAGAGCCAAGGGCTAGCGCCATACCTTAGATCGCAAAGCTTATTCATGTGTAAATATATACGTTTATGTATATGTGTACAGTAATCTTGTTTGCGTGAGTTTTCAAGAGAAAACTGCATTACCACTTATTCCCACGTATTAGTGCCTATACCTAGCCACTTACAAAGGGTGCTTAATAAGGCACCACAGTTGCTAGAGATCTCCGCTAATGCATCTTACGGCTAATCGTGGATAAATTAGCAATTACACGAGCGGCATTTGCTACAATGCCGCAGATGAATACTACTGATTTGACTCAAAACCTTAACGACGCGCAACGCGAAGCGGTATGCGCTCCAGCTTGTAACCAGCTTGTACTTGCAGGTGCTGGCAGCGGCAAGACGCGCGTACTTGTGCAGCGTATTGGTTGGCTGATTCAGTCCGCTGAAGCTTCGCCTCACGAAATTCTGGCCGTTACATTTACTAATAAGGCGGCTCGTGAGATGCGGGAGCGCCTTAATGAGGCTGTGGGTGGCGGTGTGGGTGGCTATGGGGCGCGAAGCCTTTGGGTAGGTACTTTTCACGGTCTGGCGCATCGCCTACTTAAAATGCACTGGCAAGAAGCAGGCTTACCGCAGAATTTCCAAGTGCTTGATAGTGATGATCAGCTGCGTCTAATTAAGCGGATTTATCAGCAGTTGAATATTGATGACAGCAAGTGGCCATTTCGTCAGGCTCAGGGTTTTATCAATACTAAAAAAGATGAAGGTATCCGCTCCCAGCATATCCAAGATGATTACAGTGCATATACCAGTAATATGCGTACGATCTACGCAGCCTATGAAGAGGCTTGTGAGCGTGGCGGTATGGTCGACTTTGCGGAACTGTTGTTACGTTCGCATGAGTTGTGGTTAAAAAGTACCGCTTTGCTGCAGCATTACCAGCAGCGTTTTCGGTTTATCTTAGTGGACGAATTTCAAGATACCAATACCGTGCAGTACGCCTGGTTGCGTGTACTGGCGGGGCAGTCAAGCAAGGTGACAGCTGTTGGTGATGACGATCAGTCTATTTACGGCTGGCGTGGCGCTAAAATTGAGAATATCCACAAATTTGAAAAAGACTTTGCCCCCGTTAACGTAACGCGCTTAGAGCAAAACTATCGCTCTACGGCGACGATTCTAAATGCTGCGAACGCCTTGATTGCCAATAATACGGATCGTCTTGGTAAGTCGCTTTGGACGGAAGGCGAAGACGGCGAAAAAATTGATCTATATGCGGCCTTTAATGAGCAGGACGAAGCGCGTTACATTGTCGACCGCATTCAGTCCTGGGTAAATAGTGGGCGCTCTCTATCCGAAGTCGCCATTCTATACCGCTCTAATGCTCAATCACGGGTGTTGGAAGAAGCCTGTATTCGAGAGCAGGTAGCTTATAAAATCTACGGCGGGCATCGTTTCTATGAGCGTATGGAAATTAAAAATGCGCTCGCCTACTTGCGTCTCTTGTTAAACCGCGATGACGATGTGGCTTTTGAGCGCGTGATAAACACGCCGACAAGAGGTATTGGCGGCAAATCGCTCGAGTCTGTGCGCTTGGTAGCGCAAGAACAAGGCTGTTCGTTATATAGCGCGACGGTGAAATTGGTGAAGCAAGGCGTACTCACGGCGCGTGCTAACAATGCCTTAAACACCTTTTTGCTGCTAGTGGAAGAGCTTGAGAACATCACTGTTGATATGAGCTTGGGTGATCTCACCGAATACGTGGTTAAACACAGCGGTTTGCTCGATTTTCATGCCAAAGAGAAAGGCGAGAAAGGTCAGGCACGTGTCGAGAACTTACAGGAGTTGGCCAGCGCTTGTCGATTGTTTACGCCAGAGGATGATTCTGTTAAGCCCTTGCGGGAGTTTCTTGATACCGCCGCGTTAGACTCTGGGGATACTCAGGCGGACGAATATGAATCGGCCATACAAATGATGACTTTGCATAGTGCCAAAGGTCTTGAATTTCCCATGGTGTTCTTAGCCGGTGTCGAAGAAAATTTGTTTCCTCACCAAATGTCAGCGGAAGACCCTGAACGTATGGAGGAAGAGAGGCGTCTGTGTTATGTGGGGATTACACGTGCAATGGAGCGTTTGGTGATTTCCTATGCGGAAAGTCGGCGCATGCACGGTAAAGAAAAATTTAATGCCGTCTCACGTTTCGTGCGGGAGTTGCCATCAGCCTTGATGCAGGAGGTGAGGATAAAATCGACGATTACTCGCCCGACAACATACGGTAAAGATTATGGTGGCGTTTTTGCTACCAAAGTTTCTAGCTCTTCCAATGTTCACGCCTCGAATGAGGCTAAAGCGTTTATTACAAAATCGGATGAGTATTCCGGATTTACTCTCGGGCAAAGCGTGGTGCATGCCAAGTTTGGTGAAGGCGTTATTATGCAATTTGAAGGTAAGGGCGCTAGAACACAGGTGCATGTTAACTTTCCGGGGCTTGGGGTTAAGCGCTTGATGTTGGAGTATGCCAAGTTAGAGCCGTTGGTATAGCGGCCACTCCTGTTACACCGATACTCCTATCAATCACGTATTTTCGATATTCAATAATCACGTATTTCTTGCTCTATGGAGTCTGGTATGTCGTCTCAAGTTCGTAAAACCCCTTTGGTCATCGTTGCCTTAGTCGCATTGAATGTTATTTTGTTTGCTGCTTTGGTTCTAAATCGAGCGGATACTTCAGTGAGTGTAGGCCAGGCTTCCGTCGGGTTAGACCGGGGCGTCGGTGCCAGCTCCGAAACGGTATACCGGTGGAAGCTAGTGACGACTTGGCCAAAGCGATTTCCTGGGCTTGGCTTAGCGCCTGAGAACTTTGCTGAAATGGTCAAAGAGATGAGCGCTGGACGCTTATTGATTCATGTACATGGGGCTAATGAAGTTGTGCCTGCCCTAGGTGTATTTGGTGCCGTCTCTTCTGGCAGTGTCGAAATGGGGCATAGCGCCGCTTATTATTGGAAGGGGAGGATACCGGCAGCGCCTTTTTTTACGGCTGTACCTTTTGGAATGAATGTTCAGGAGTTGAACTCTTGGCTGCATTATGGTGGCGGCCTAGAGCTTTGGCGTGAAATCTATGAGCCGTTTAACCTGATACCGTTTGCCGGTGGAAATACCGGCGTACAAATGGGGGGATGGTTTAATAAAGAGATTAACTCTATTGAGGACATTCGTGGTCTGAAAATGCGTATCCCAGGGTTTGGTGGCGATGTTTTCACCCGAGCTGGTGGTACTGCTGTCAATATTCCGGGGGGCGAGCTTTATACCTCTTTGCAGTCTGGAGTTATTGACGCTACAGAATGGGTTGGCCCATATAATGACTTGGCCTTTGGTTTCCATCAAATCGCGCAATACTATTATTATCCTGGTTGGCATGAGCCTGGCCCCACCTTGGAGTTTATTGTCAACAAGGATGCTTACAACAGCCTCCCGAAAGACTTACAAAAAATCATAGAGGTTGCGACTCGGGCGATTAACCAAGATATGCTAGATGAGTACACGGCTCGCAATAACAGTGCTTTAGTTGAGTTGGTGGAGGTGCATAATGTTGATGTGCGCCGGTTTCCGGATGATGTGAATGCCACCTTTAAGTCTATTTCTCAAGAGCTCTATTTGGAGTTAGCCGCGCAAGATCCAACGTTTAAGCGTGTTTATCAATCGTATCAATCGTTTCTGGATGGTGTACGGAAGTATCATAGCATTAGCGAGGAAGCTTACTATCAAATGCGTTAACTCGCGGAACATGGGGCTTGACAGATTGGGGTGGCGCGTGTTGCTACCAGGCCGAATGTGAAGATCAGGTTAAGAAGCGTTTAAAAGATGTTTAAGAGCGATTAAAATGTTTGACTCCTAATTTAAAAACAGTACTCTGCATTCCGAAACATTTTGAATGCCGCTCCTTAGTGAGTGCTGTTTGAAACGCGAATATAGATAACTAGAGCTTAGCTACATGTCGATACTGACTGAATACCATACAATTTTAATTATCATGGCCGCGCTGTTTGGTCTATTCATGGCGTGGGGTATTGGTGCGAATGATGTGGCTAATGCCATGGGGACATCAGTAGGCTCTGGTGCTCTTACTATTCGCCAAGCAATTATTGTGGCAATGATTTTCGAGTTTTTAGGCGCTTATTTGGCTGGGGGTGAAGTTACCTCCACTATTCGTAAAGGGATTATTGACCCCGGGATATTATCTGGGACGCCGGAATTACTGGTCTTTGGCATGCTCTCCGCACTTTTGGCTGCTGGGACTTGGTTACTGATAGCGAGCCTATTTGGTTGGCCCGTATCCACTACGCACTCGATTGTTGGTGCGATTGTGGGCTTCGCCGCCGTGGGAATCTCGATGGATGCGGTAGCTTGGGGTAAGGTCGGCTTGATTGCCGCTAGCTGGATTGTATCGCCGCTGCTCTCCGGAGTTATTTCTTTTGCGTTGTATGTGAGTGTTCAGAAACTCATTCTAAACACTTCTGATCCTTACAAAAACGCTAAGCGCTACATCCCGGTGTATATGTTTGCTGTTGGCTTTTTTATGGCAATGGTTACTATGCTCAAAGGTCTGAAGCATGTTTTTAAAGATATGTCTGTTAGCTTGACCTTCATGGATGTGGTATTGATTTCGGTTGCTATTGGTTTGTTGCTAACCGCTTTAGGGGTGGTGTTTTTGAGAAGGGTATCCCTTGATGAGTCTTTGGCTAGTGAGCATCAGCTCACGGGCGTTGAGCGGGTATTTGGCGTGCTGATGGTATTTACCGCATGCTCGATGGCTTTTGCTCATGGTTCAAATGATGTGGCAAATGCGGTGGGTCCATTAGCTGCCGTAGTGGCGGTATTAAATTCGGGCACTGTTGCTGTTAAGAGTGCTATGCCAGGCTGGATTTTGCTGGTAGGTGCTGTTGGTATTGTTGTTGGTTTGGCGACTTATGGATTTAAGGTTATGGCAACCATCGGCAAGAAAATTACCGAACTGACTCCAAGTCGTGGTTTTGCTGCGGAGCTGGGTGCGGCGGGGACAGTAGTATTGGCGTCAGGTACTGGATTGCCTGTTTCAACTACTCACACGCTTGTAGGGGCAGTGCTTGGGGTTGGTTTAGCGAGAGGAATTGGCGCTTTGAATTTGCGAGTGGTTGGTTCGATCTTCGCATCTTGGTTGGTGACACTGCCCGCTGGTGCCGGCCTGTCGATTATGTTCTTCTTCTTGTTTAAGGCGCTATTTGTTGTTTAAAGCGGTTAAGTGAGCGCTCTTCATACAACAATATAATTGTTTGAAGAGCGTTATCGGCATCGTAGCCGTTTAATCTTTTGGTAATTGACGTGTTCTGCCTGAGTCATCAATAGCAACGTAAACAAAATCTCCCTCGGTCACTTTGCGCTGGCCTTCCACATCGTAATGTCTAGACCATACTTCGATCATCAACTTAATTGAAGAGCGGCCAATATCTATA
>NVXL01000043.1 GCA_002746115.1 Alteromonadaceae bacterium | reverse complement strand
GATGCCGCGCATATTGTTAACAACCAAAGTAGCCAAAGCTTCGCCTTCAACATCTTCAGCAACGATAATCAGTGGCTTACCGGCTTTAGCAACGCCTTCAAGTACTGGTAGCAACTCACGAATGTTGGAGATTTTCTTGTCAACCAACAAAAGGTAGGGGCTTTCGTGCTCAACACTCATGTTGTCTTGATTGGTGATGAAGTACGGCGACAAGTAGCCACGATCAAACTGCATACCTTCAACAACGTCTAACTCGTTTTCTAGGCTGTTGCCTTCTTCAACAGTGATAACGCCTTCTTTGCCAACTTTTTCCATTGCGTTAGCAATGATTTCACCGATCTGAAGATCAGAGTTAGCAGAGATGGTGCCTACTTGAGCGATAGCTTTGCCAGTATCACAAGGCTGAGCCGCCTTAAGTACTTCTTTAACCGCAGCTGCAACAGCTTTATCAATGCCGCGCTTAAGATCCATTGGGTTCATGCCTGCAGCAACTGATTTCAAGCCTTCGTTAACGATTGCTTGAGCAAGTACAGTAGCGGTAGTAGTTCCGTCGCCAGCGTCATCAGAGGCTCTAGAAGCCACTTCTTTGACCATTTGTGCGCCCATATTCTCAAACTTATCAGCAAGCTCGATTTCTTTAGCAACAGACACACCATCTTTTGTGATGGTAGGGGCACCAAAGGACTTATCTAAAACAACGTTACGGCCTTTAGGCCCTAAAGTAGTTTTAACCGCGTCAGCTAACAAGTTAATACCAGCCAACATTTTGTGACGGGCGTCATCACCAAATCTTACTTCTTTAGCCATAGTAAACATTCCTACTATTAATTTGTACGGGAGTCAGACGTAGCTGACTAACGAATCATGTTAAGTGTTGGTCGCGCGTCGTTCTCGCAACGGGTATCGAGGGCATCTGCCAACGAGACCATTTTTCAACAATGTTTATTCAACGACAGCTTTGATATCGCTCTCAGAAAGAATCACCAGCTCTTCGCCATCAACATCAATGGTGTCACTACCGGCATATTTACCAAATACAATGATGTCACCTATTTTAACGTCAAGAGGGCGAATGTCACCGTTGTCTAATACGCGGCCTGAGCCTACGGCAACAATTTCACCTTTGTTTGGCTTCTCTTTTGCTGAACCTGGCAATACGATGCCACCTGCAGTAGTTTGCTCTTCTTCCTCGCGGCGAACTACAACACGGTCGTGTAAAGGACGGATTTTCATGAACTTTTTCTCCGAATAGCGTTTCAAACACTTCGAGTTCGATATTTAGAACTCACCAAAATAATGTAGAGTTGATCAAGATCGCGTCTACCAAAGTAACTCTGTCCACAAAATGGGTCTTATTTTGTGGATTTCAACATTTTTTTTCAATTTGTAGCAAAAAGTATTCTAGTTCCTTGGCATCATAGCCTAATGCCAAGGAACTGAGACGATAACGCCGACTAGTCTTCCCGGTGAAACTCACCTTCAATAACCTTGTTACTCGGGGCGCTATGGCTATCCCGGCTAGCTGACGGGTCATTCGCCGCCTGACCATAGGGCTGAGAATCGCGCTGAGCCTTAACTGTCGCTTTCAGGATATGCTTACCCGCCCAAGCAATTAACAAATGTCGGATACCTGGCATCAAGCAGCAAAACCCGACAAAGTCGGTCACAAAGCCTGGCGTAAGCAGCAGTGCGCCACCAATAGCCAAGAAAAGGCCTTCCGCCAACTCCTTCGCAGGTAGCTGACCGGTTTTTAAACGCTCCTGAGCCCGCAACAAGGTGCTCATGCCCTGCTTTCGCAAAAGCGTTAGCCCAATGACCGCAGTCGCTAACACAAGAAATATTGTGCTTAACGCACCAATGGCCGAGCCAACCCGAATCAGGACGAACATCTCCATGATGGGTATAGCGATAAAAAGAAATAATAGAATTCTCACGGGCTCACTCGTTTTTGAGGGATTCACACATTAACGATTGCGAATAGGTGCCTAAACACTATAGATTGGGCTGGATTTACTAATATCAATCCCGGCACTTGTATAAATTCTGTACATCCAAATTCTAGACCTAAAACCACAATCATAACCACGACCACAACGACAAGAAGCCTGTACAATGAGCCTAATAACCCGACAAGATCTGAGCCTACCGTACTACCGAGACAAGCGCGTGATCAGCGTATTTGTTATGGGTATGGCGCAAGGCCTACCCTGGGTAATGATAGGATCCGTTTTAACGCTATGGCTTAAAGAGTCTGGCGTCAGTCGAACCAACATTGGCTATGCCGCGCTAATCTATTCTGTTTACGCAGTTAACTTCTTATGGTCCCCCTTGGTTGACGTTATCCACCCCAAGATCATACCAGGCCTTGGGCAACGTCAAAGCTGGGTCATGTTGTGCCTGCTCATTATCGCCGCGATATGCATGGGTATCAGCCAACTCAACCCACACGAAAGCGCCAAAGTCGTCGTGCTCATGTGCCTGTTGATTGCTGCCGTCTCAGCAACCCAAGACATCGCCATTGATGCCTACCGAGTCGATAGTTTTTCAAAAACGGAAGGCCCACATATATCCGCCGCCGCCGCCATGGCAACGGCGGGCTGGTGGACGGCATACGCGGGCTTAGGGTTTTTACCCTTATGGCTGTCTGACCGCGGCTGGAGCTGGCCTCAGCTGTATCAGCTATTAGCTATTATCTCGTTAGTTATTTGTGCTTGCGCCTACTTTTTACCAAACCCACGCTACGCTCAACGCCAAATGCAAAACCAACTACATAACGACTATTTACATGCCGCCAAAGCTAGCACAAGCATGCAAAAAGCCCGATTATGTGTCAGTTTATGCAGCCCGATAATCATTATTATTTGGGCGCTCTTAGGCAGCCCCGGTGCACCCGAAACAATAACTGAGAACTCTTTCTATATTCCGTCGTTAATTCTATTTACCTTCGCTAACCTAGTATTTGCAGGTGTTAGCATCTCGGGTCTGCGCGGGCAAAACGATTTAGRTGAAGAAGACAACGATGCTATTAGAGCCAAGAACGGTACGGCATTTGAGCAAGGCTTGGCATGGGTACTTACCGCATTAGTCGGCCCTTTAAAGGAGTTTTTCTCCCGCAATGGGTTTAACTACGCCTTGGCCTTGCTTGCGTTTATCCTTCTATTTAAACTCGGGGAGGCGTTTTTAGGCAGAATGTCGATTGTTTTTTACAAAGAAGTTGGGTTTAGCAACACTGAAATTGCCACCTATTCCAAACTGCTTACATGGTGGCTAACGGTGTTTTTTGCATTGCTAGGCGGCGCGGTTAACGCCAAACTGGGCTTAGTAAAAGGCTTATTTATCAGCGGYACGGCAATGGCGCTCACTAATTTGATGTTCGCGTGGATCGCCTATGTAGGGCCGGACGTAAACCTATATGCAGCGGCAATTGTGTTAGACGGCTTTGCGAGTGCATGGTCAACAGTGGCACTGGTATCGTTTATATCCCTGATGTGCCATCWCGCTTTTTCTGCCACTCAATACGCATTAATGGCATCGTTAAGTAACTTAGGCAAAACAAGCCTATCGAGCATGAGCGGGCAATTGGTCGATTGGCTAGACGGCAATTGGGCTTTATTTTTTGCATTAACCACCGTCATGGTAATCCCTAGCTTGTTAATATTATTGAAGTTAGGCAAACGTATTACGCAGTTAGAGGTCATGAGTGCGCAGCAAAGCCCTTAGCAATGCCTAGAGCAGGCATTAGCCAACGAATACAGGCACCGCGGCCAAGACCAGCCACAACCAAAGGGTGCGCGTATATAACCTGCTCATCAAATCTAACTCTTTGCGCGTCACCGCACAGGTTTTCGCCAACTCATCGTCCACCGATAAGGCACCGAGCACCGATGTATTTAACACGGCAACCGACGACAGGCCACTCTGTAGCAAGTTATCCTTCCAACGTAAGTGCCAACCGGCAAAATTACCCGTCACAGCCAATGAGGCACCAAATACTCTAACCGCAGGCCACTCCATTAAGTAAATACATTTTTTAACCAAGGGATTCACATCAGATTTAAAATGATTCATCTGCATAAGGTGCCGATAAACCATTGCCCCCAAAGGACCTAAAATAACAAACCAAAACAACACGGCAAACATTCGCTCAAAGCCGCGGTAAGCCGCAGCATCCAACACCAAGCGGTGCATAGAAGGCCAATCACCGTCATTCAGCTGATCCTCAGCAATACCTAATTCATAGGCACAAGACGCAGCGCCACGCCAATCATCTTGACCACAAGAATCGGTGTAACGCTCCAAAGCTAAGCTAAACTCACTACGACCGAAGCTATACAACAAGGCCACGACAGATAAGATTAGCCATGCCCAAGCCGCCCCTTCAAACCACCAATACACGAGCCCTACGACTAGAAGCGCGGGTAAAACAGCCGCTAAAAATATCTGCCATGCTTGAGACAGCATATTATTTAGTGTCGTTTCTGGCTCGGCTTTCTCACTACGAACACCGCCGGGAGCAACTACATCTAACCAACTCTTGAACCAGCGATCACGCACTAGAGAAGCACCCGAAACCCAGCCCTGCAAAATAATAACGGCAATCAGTATTGAGAGAAGCACCATAATGAGCCACCTTAGACATTGAACCCAGCCTGCCAAGCTGACAGATTTGCATTAAGATTTGATTTCAGTGTAAAGGATAAAAACAGCAGGCAAAAGGGCAATAGGTAAATGCACACTTATTCTAAAGCTGAATAGATTTTAAAGCTGTGAGGATTTTAAAGCTGTGCGGAAGCGTTCCCAGTCGAAGCTTTCACCCGGATCAGTTTTTCTGCCGGGAGCAATATCGCTGTGCCCCACAATACGCTCGGCGGTAATTTCTGGGTAAGCAGACATTAGACTGCGAGTGACAAGGGCCAATTGCAGGTACTGGTCGACAGTATAAGCATCTGTATCAGTGCCTTCCAACTCGATACCAACCGAAAAGTCATTGCAGTTTTCACGCCCCTGATGGCATGAACGCCCCGCATGCCACGCGCGCTTATCAAAAGGAACAAACTGAAAGACACTGCCATCGCGCTCAATTAGGCAATGCGAAGATACCTCTAGGTTTTGAATTTCAGAAAAAAAGGGATGGATACTACTATCGAGAGTATTAGCGAAAAATGATTGCACATACCCGCCACCAAACTGCCCCGGAGGCAAACTAATGTTATGAATAACTAATAGATCAATTTCTAAGCCTGGAGGCCGCTCATTATAGTTGGGTGAGTGGCTTCGGTTGACCTGAGCCAACCAACCATCATTAATCATGCTCTAATCGCACTTTAATCACACTTTAATCATATGCGTGTTTGCGAAGCTCTTAAGCTGGATACAACGGTTTCCAAGGCTCTGTCAAATAAAGTGCTGTTATCAAGCGCCCGTAAAGTATTATTCTTTAAAGCATGTGCGAGTTCATTCTGAGTTTTCTCGGCTACTTTCATGCCGTTACGGTTAACATATATATATTTGCCTGTCGGCTTAATAAACGCGGCTAAGCGACAACGGATGCGAATACCTTTTTCGTTATCCATATCAAACCAAGTCCCTTGAACAAAGTGGCTAACCTGCCTTACGTACAAGTCGTCATGTGGCAATATTGGGTTGCCGGAGGCATCTTTAGCAACCGCTTCATAAGCTTCCATTTCCACTTTTTTCTCAGCAGAAACCTCACTCGGAGCCTCAGCCTTGCTAACTACTTCAGGCGTTTTCTGCACCGGCACTTGAGCAGGTGTAGGCGCGACTTGAGCACGAACTTCAGGCTTAACTCTAACGTTTGCAGGAGCCGCGGGTCTCTCAGCAACTTTTTTCGTTTGCGAAGGCTCAGGCGCTTTTTTAGCTTCTGGCTTTTTAGGCTCAACCTTTTTCAGACCAGGAATTGCTGTACCGCGAATACAAGCAAGATGCACACTTTCAAGTGATTTAAACAGGTTAGACATCTCAAACGGATTATAAGAAATCGTATCCAACCCGGTTCGTAGCTTTTTGAGTAAATTCGGTACCACACGAATCAAACGCTGTCTTTGCGCAGGAATTTGTGGTGCTTGTACACTCCAAGCCAACTCCTCAAGTGTTAATAGCGCCTCCTCTACCTCTTTAGACTCATAACCATGCTTGAGTATGCTTAAAAACAAATAGTTGCACCACGGGCCCTCGATTAACTCGTTAACAACATCTGGTATCGCCAACTCAGCGGTACGTAATTCCACCTCGACGGCTATCACAGAACGCGCAGCTTCAGCTTTCGCCTTACCATCCTCAGCATCTAGTATACGTCGCTCTAATACCGCAGCGCGGCGCTTTTCTTTATCTAAAAAAGTCGAAAATTCGTTAAATAATTTGTCGAATATGCTGATATCAGTATCAAAATTATCGATAAGATTTCGTACGATGCCGTCAATCTGCCGGTATAGAGGATCTCGCTTGCAAGTCTTGGAGTCACCCTGCCAACCAATAGCCGCTGTCGCCATTTCATTTAACAAACGACGCGCAACATGGCCACCTTTCGTAAAGAAGCTTTTATCTGCAACAGCGACTTTAATGATGGGTATCTGCATACGGCTAAGCACAGCTTTCATTGGTGCCGCAAGATTGCGATCCTCCAAGATAAAGTCGAATAGCATGTTAACGAGATTCATAACCTCATCATCAACCCGACCGACACGCCCCTTATCTGTAATATGCAACTGTGATAGCAAGCTGCGTACATCAACACTCGCTACGCCCTCTTGCGCATTATCACGTCCCATCATTTGCTGCGCTTGTGTTAGCAAGCGTAAAAGCTCATTAACCGTGTTGTCGCCACTAGTGGATACTTTTTGTGTAGGCGCCACAACTTGCTCACCGAGCAAGCTTTTAAGAATATTGAGCACTTCAGGGTTTGAGTCAGGAGCAAGCGCACTAGGCTTAGCCGCCTGCTGAGGGTTCGACGCAGCCAAGTTAACATTCGCCGAGCTTGGCGTGCGGCTATTTGCAGCTGTCCTTGCAACACCGCCCGCCGACGCAGAACGACGCTCCCGAGTTCCGCGCGCAGTCGCCAAAGACGGAAGAATATTATTTTCAATCAGTACCTGGTTGACGCCGTTGTACAAGTCACCCATTTGAGCCAATAGCGTTTTATCGAACAACTTATAAAGAACCAACTTGGCTTTAATATCAATACCGAGCTTCTTTGCTTCTTTCATAAAAGCGGAAGACACAACATCGGGGCCAAAAGGGTTATTTTTTTGGTAAACCTTTACCGGTACTAAACTATCAAAACGTAATGCGATATGCTGAATTTGCTCGCCATATAGTTTATTAGCACGAATGACTGATGCATCGATGGCGACCATCTCTTCAAGCTCGTCATGCTGCACCAAGGACAATGCATCTGCCGTAAGCGCTTCAAAGCTATCTGTACGCGCAACACCCTCAGCCTGCATCATTGAGGTGAACGCTTCATCAATTGATGCTGAGAAGCCGCTCTCCATCGCACGACGCTGAACACGCACAACGCGCATCGCTTCAAAGAACAAGCTTTGATCACCACTTGAATCTGCTTTATCCGCTAACTCAAATAATGAATCATCAACCTTATCAAAGAATTCTCTAAATTTAGACTGTAAAAGCTTACTACCTTTTTCGTGAGCCGCACTAACAGCCAAAGGTAGCTGCGCGATACTTGCACGTTTGAGCCTTTGACTTTCCGGCTCTAAATGCACTACCTTTGCAACTTGGACTGTTTTTAACTGGTTAGGCACGTTAAGTCTCCCACGGAACCTGAAGGTAATGCTGTAGCATCGTTCACTACAGAAGCTAGGCCGAGCCACTTGTTACTTTGCGCGATGTTACTTGTAATCAATAAAGTCATAACTCTCAATAAGACACTCAGCTCTTAGTAGCTGTAAGTATAATATTTATCGCGGGCTAGATAATACCCAAATCCCGGTTTCGAGAATCCGGTCACAGTTCAACTTTATATTTGTGACGGCATTGACAAGAAGAATGATTTGACCGCCAAAACATTTTTTTAGGCGAAAGAAAGCAACATATTTATTATACTAAAATCTTATAACTAACAGAAACTCACAGATGGATACAGATAACAACCCTACCAATGGCCTAGGAAGAGGCATGCTAATAATCTTTTGGGTTATCGCGCTAATCGCTCTTTCTTATTTTTTTAGCCAATGGGCAGAAAAAAAACACAATCCAAACCAAGATATTGGGGGATTAGAAACAGAAAGTTTTCGAGAAGTAACACTAAAACGCAACCGCCAAGGCCACTATGTAAGTAATGGTAAAATCAATGGCGTATCCGTCGTTTTTATGCTGGACACTGGCGCTACCGTTGTTTCCGTACCTCAAAACCTTGCACGAAAGCTCAAACTAACTCCCGGTGAGCGATATAAAACAGCAACTGCAAACGGCCCTGTCACCGTTCGCGATACTCGCATTGCTAAGCTAGAGCTAGGCATCATTCACCTCCATGATGTTCCCGCATCAATCAACCCTGGACTGGGCGGAAATGAGATTCTTTTAGGCATGAGCGTGCTAAAACATTTGGAGTTTACCCAAAGCGGTCGCACATTAACCCTACGACAATACCCCAAATGACGTAGGCCTTTGATGATGCCTTTATAACTCAAATAGCTAAAAACGTAAAAACCGCCCGAGTCCGAGCGCAGTACTTTCAGCCTTCCAGCCCCCCTTAAAACCCAATTTTTTTAAGAACTTTAACAATGAATATAAGCCTAGAAAACGCTAAAAACGATATAGCTCGCTCGGTAAAACTCGCCCTCGAAGAGGACGTTGGCAGCGGTGACATCACAGCCATGCTAATACCAAAAAGTAAAACTGATTGCGCTCAAATCATCACCCGCGAGGCTTGTATCGTCTGCGGACAACCCTGGGCAAATGAAACATTTCAACAGCTCGGCCTTGAGAACCCCGTCACTTGGTACGTCGCTGAGGGAGAGAGCGTCGAGGCAAATACTAAACTTGCGGAGCTGCGCGGTAATACCCGCATACTATTAACTGGCGAGCGCACAGCACTAAATTTTTTACAATTGCTTTCAGGCATTGCCACCAAGGCTCAACGCTACCGCCAGAGTGTCAGCAATAGAGACATACAAGTCTTAGATACCCGCAAAACCCTCCCAGGTCTGCGCATCGCTCAGAAATACGCGGTGGCCGTTGGTGGTTGCGACAACCATAGAATAGGGCTATTCGACGCATTTTTAATAAAAGAAAACCACATCAGTGCCTGTGGCAGCATAGAGCAAGCCATTAACGCCGCACGAGAACTTGCGCCCGATAAGCCAATAGAAGTCGAGGTGGAAGATATAGAGCAACTACTTGAAGCCGAGCGCTGCCAAGCTGACATTATTATGCTAGATAATTTCTCGGAACAAGCATTAGAACAACTTGCCGATATCACGATAAAACATGCTCGAATTGAATTATCAGGCAATATCATATTAGGCGGGAATACGAACGGAGGCGAAGAACCAAAAAATCAATACGCCAATATCGACCGAATATCTTCTGGCGATTTGACTAAGAACTGCACCGCAATCGACTTGTCCATGCGTTTAATTGAAGGTTAGCAAAGATAAGAAGATAACCCTCAACCGATACCGACGCCGGAACTCAAGTACCGGCGCAAAAAGGATAGCTATAGAGCACCGATAGAGATAATAAACTAAGGAGCAAGCCTCTCAATATTCCACCCACTTTCTGCTCTAACATACTGAAAGCGATCATGTAAACGACTCGCCCCCCCCTGCCAAAATTCAAAACTCTGAGGCTTAACTCGGTACCCACCCCAAAAATCAGGCAATGGAATTTTGCCATTTTTAAATTTGTTTTTCATCGACTCAAACTGATTTAGCAACAAAGTACGTGAACTAACCGGTGTGCTCTGTGCAGAGGCCCAAGCAGCTAATTGGCTATCTCTAGGACGAGACAAAAAATATTTGAGCGATTCTGAGCTTGATACCTGCTCCGCCTCCCCCATAATTTTCACCTGCCGCTCCATCACATGCCAAGGAAAGTGCAAACTCACTTTTGACTGTGCTCGAATATCTTTCGCCTTAGCGCTATTGTAGTTAGTAAAAAATACAAAACCATCAGCATCCAAGTGCTTCAACAATACAATGCGCTGACTGGGCTGCCCTTCACTATCAACCGTAGCCAAGGTCATTGCTGTCGGGTCATGAATTTTGCTCTCAATCGCCTGCTGCATCCACAAATCAAATTGCTGGAAAGGATCCTCAGAAAGATCCTCACGCTGTAACCCGCCCAGTAGATATTCACGCCGAATATGCTCCAGATCGATCATTTTGCCCTCATAAATAAACAGATAAAATACGATGTAAACTTATTTATTATTACACAATAGTATTTTACTAAGCACTAGTTTAAGCTGCTCTATTAGCGATTTTGCACCATAAGGCTCCCACTTTGACTGACTCCACCCCCACGCCCTCAACACTTAAGCAAGCAAGCCATAACATTCCAGCTATAATACTCGCTGGGGGTCAAGGGGCGCGTATGGGGGGGGCAGACAAATGCCTATTGCGAGTTGGCCAGCTCAGTATTTTAGAGAGAACCGTGCGTACGCTAAGCAAGCAAAGCGAGAACATCTACCTTAATGTTAACGGAGATGCATCGCGTTTTGCCCAGAGCGGACTAGAGATTTTTGCAGATTTCGATAAGTCACTCGGTGGCCCCCTTTACGGAATCAGCACCGCACTAAGCTACTTACGCGAACGCCATACAGATGCCGCCTATATATTAACAGTCGCGGGGGATTGCCCTTTTTTACCAGAAGATTTATTACCTAGGCTACTAAACGCCGCACAATCGGGCACCTACGAGGTAGCCATTGCTCAAAGTTTAACACGCAACCATTACGTCATCGGACTCTGGGCAACTTCGATTAAAACAAAGCTAGACGAATTTATAGCGAATAAACAACATAGTGTCGGGCGTTTTATCCGTACACTTAAGAACACCCAAGTAGCATTTGAGGTTGATCAGATCGACCCATTTTTCAATATCAACACGGCAGATGATTACCAACAAGCACAGCAACTCGACAAGCTCTAAGGCGGCCCCTTAGAGCTCAAGTTTGAACGTGCTTTATTCTGCAGGAAGTAGGTTAAACAACTGCGAGGTAACGCCTGTTGCAGGCTGTAAAAACAGCCCTTGACGCAAATCAAAAAGGTCTTCAACATTCGTCGAATCCTCGTCCACAAATTCCTTAGGTACAAGGTAGGATAGGATAGTTAAGGCCTGACGATCAAACCCTTGAGTTAAGAACAAAAATGAATCTCCGTCAGCCACTGGTGCCCACCTCAAAAAGCCCGAATTATCAAAAACAGACTGATCAGTAATCCGTTCGATAGCCTGGTCGATAACTTGATCGATAACCTCGTCGATAACCGGCTCCCCACCCTCCAAAAACTCCACCGGACGTAGGTTAGGCTGCAAAGCACTGAACTGCGGTACGCTATTGCCAATAAAAATTCGAGCACCGTCCACAACCTGCCCAATTGTCACTAACCCGCCTCCAGCGTTAGTAAGCACCCAACGCTGCTTCTCACTTTGATCACAGGTCAGAGCCAGAAAATAGTCAATATTTGCATTCACGGTAGACGATACCGGAATAGTTAACTTCTCCCAATCCACACACCACTCTTCGACTGCCGCTGACTGGAGGTAGTAAACGGGAGTACTAAAACTCGTATCTACCGTGGCGCCCAAGTAATTAACATCAGCACCATCTAAACGCAGATTATCTGCAACCAGCACATCCACATCACCGACAGCATTTACAAAAGTCACAGGCTCAGCATTCACATCCCCGAGGGTCTGATAAAGCGACAACGAGATAGGCTGGGCATCCCCACGAATAAATACTAGGTTTTGTAATTCAGGGTTGGCCACCAATAAATTTCCGTATTCAAAGGTATTGTATGCCATGATGACTTCATCACTATTGACCACAACCGCAGAGAACTCTTCAGAACTATCGTTAATACCACCGACATCAAACGTACTAAAGCGGATTTCAGTGCCCTCGCTTGCAGCTTTTAAATCAACTTGCTCGCTGTGGATATCACGACCGAAACGCCATTGAAAGATCTGATTATTAACGGAATCCATCACAACAAGCCCCTCACCAAAACTTGCTCCATTCGCCTCTGTATTCGCAGGCATCATGCCAGTGTCATCAACGCTAAAAGTCTGAAGGCGGTTATCATTACTGCCACCACTTAGCACCACGCCACGCTCTCCCACTGAGCGCACCGTAACAACATTAAGTTGATTATTTGAGGCCCCACTTAAATGCAGGCCGGTCTGGGCGTTCTCAAAGTTGATACCATTAACGCGCCAGTGATCCCCCTCAAGCAAAAACACTGCATTCTCATCAAAGCCTGCCCCCATTAACGTAACTTCTGCACCAAGTACTTCGGAGCGCAAGATAATCGGTAAGTCTTCCGTACCGTCGCTATTTGAATAAAAGTGCGCTTGCGTATGGCCACTGTTTTCTTCAGAGGCAATACCTTGATAGCTCCCAGCACGGACAATAATTTCGTCATTTGGCTGCGCGTTACGTAGCGCACTTTGTAACTCAGCGACACTCTCCACCAAAACACGGTTTGTTGTTGTACGGGTAATATCCAAGACATATTGGCGACGCGCGAGACCGTCGAAGGAGCGGACATCCACAATAAAACGGTTCAGTCCCACCACCAAGTCATCCAAAGGGCCTCCCGATACCGTCTCGCCCGAGATTACATCAATGTCGTCAGCAGTTTCAAAGAAGATACCTTCGACACCGGATGTTCCTTCCCGAAGATAAGAATCGTCATCAGCAAGAACCGCAGCACCTAATGTAACCACAGGCCCGTTTAAAGTATCCGTACCTAGAACAGTGCTATCGAYATCCAGCGAAATACTTTCTTGCTCAAAACCAATGGCACCTATTAATTGCAAACCATTAGCGTCCCCTCCGATACAAACAACATCCCKATTGAGTTCACCCCCAACCAAGCTAATTCGACTGAGCGTTACATCACTTTCAGCCTCGGCCTCGGTAGGTTGAGYCCGTGTAATATTGAAAGTAAACTGCTGATTTTCGCTACCATCTTGCGACAAAATATCTAACTCATAGCTAGAAGCTCCGAGAGGTAATGTAACTTGACGAGCACTAAAATTTTCAAAGGGCTCATTGTTGAATTCTAATTGCGCTTCTCGATCGATTGTGCGAGGAAAAAAGGTCGCGGCACACTCGGCGAAATTGGCGGTAATATTATACTCAAAGACATCCGCCTCTAAGCGAAAAGGCTCAACGCTTCCATCTCGACCATCAAAGACAATCACCATTGAGGTTAAACCTGCGGAGATAGTACTAACTGGACGATCAATGACTAAGATGTAATTAAGAATCGCGCCATCCGGACCATTATTAACAACTCGGACTTGCACAACATTCTGCCCCGCATCAAGAGAAACTGTCGTGTTAGCACCGCTTTCTGCTGGTACTTCAATGTCATCGAAGAAGCCAGCGTCGTTGAGTGTTTTTGTCACAATTACAATATGTGTCGATTCATCTCTTAGTGTCGCTCGTAACACGAAACTAGCTGCCGTCGGGTCATTAAGCTCGACCCGGTAAGGGCCACTAAAATCAGGATCAAACACCTCTAACTCATCGTCGCCAACAAACAATGTCGCGTCATCCACTTCCAACGCTGCCAGCCGTACATCAATATTTTCGGTAAACCCGGAAGAATCACTATCACCACCGCAGGCTGTGAGCATTAACATCAGCGAGAACAACGCCACCCAAGAGAAACCTGTTTTTTGTTGCAACATTACTTTGATTACCTACTTTGATTACCTAGATGTCTGTATGATTTTTATGCAGTGAGCCAATCCCGACAACTACACAATCCCAACGTACGCGAACTATTGACGCAATCAATGTCAATTTGTTCATAATTTTATGAAGGTGGCACAAGGTACTAGCATTCGCATCATTAGTAAAGCCACGCAAAGGCTGGTGTCAATCATGATGATTAACTTTTGATCGGGTGGCCTTTTTTTGCCCCTGACGCGCCTTACCATCAAGCCGTCGCCGCTTTGATGCGCGTGTAGGCTTGCTCGCAATTCGAGCTTTTTGCTTGCTCGCGGCCTGCGTAATAATGGCTTGTAAACGCTGCAAGGCATCATCCTTGTTTTGAGGCTGGCTCCGGTAACTCTGCGCTTTTATGACCACGATTCCCTCGTTAGTAACACGATCATCTTGCTTATTAAGCAGGCGGCTTTTCAACCAATCAGGGAGCGATGAAGCGCGAATATCAAAGCGCAAATGAATTGCTGAGGAAACCTTATTCACATTTTGCCCACCACTACCTTGAGCGCGTATGGCGCTCAGCACCACCTCATCAAGCATGCGATCCCAGTATTCTGTTAGCGTAAACAAAGATATGCCTCCAATCGTCGCTCCATATGATGGCGCCACCTTAAACCTGCCAATTTAAACCAATCATTAGTTTAAACCAGTAGTAGGGTTAAACCAGCTGTTATTTTATGCAAAAGTAAAACCCCAATTTACCACCTCCCTCACGACATAAGTTCAGCAACGGTTCAGCTTAACAAGCGTAAGCTAACACCATACATTATTGATGCCGGAGAATTCAGATGAAAAACTCACTTGTCACTAGCACACTCTCAATACTTGCCATGAGCCTCAGCAGCGCAGCTTTTGCTGCTAAGCCTACATCGCACTTTGAGGACTACGCACAAGTTAAAAAAGTAACTCCCATCTACGAAACTGTGGAGCGCCGAGCACCTCACCGCGAATGTTGGGTAGAGACTGTCCGCACAGAAAGGCCTCGTCACCGACATAACTCTGCAACAGGCACCTTAGTCGGAGGTGTTATTGGGGGCGCGATTGGCCATGCAGTAGGCCACGGTAAAAGCAACAAAAAAATCGGGGCTGTCGTTGGATCTTTAATTGGAATGTCCATCGGAAACGACATTAGCCGTCAAGGTCGCCATAACAACAATCGCAGCCACCACGAGGTGAGCTACAACGATGTTGAGCGCTGTGAAACAAGCTACCGCTACGAAACCGAAGAGAAACTAAGCGGCTATCGAGTATCTTACCGCTACCATGGGCAGACCTACGTCACACGCATGCGTAACCACCCCGGTGACCGTATACGCCTTGCAGTAAAAATCAAACCTGTTGGCGCCTATTAATACGACTCTAGCAATACGTGTCTAGCATCGATGCAGCAGTTAAAAACTTAGCGTAAGAGACCACATAGGCGTAGAATATATAGAGGCGAATCGCCGTCAATAAGTATGAAGCTTGGCTTCAATAAGTTGTTTAAGTGACAGGTTATGGTTATGGTCTTTCGGTATTCAGTTTTAAGTACTTTTCTAAGTTTCGCTCTACTGCTAGGAGCGCCACTTGCATCCCTGCCTGCAAACGCTTTCGCTAACACCGCTCACAACGAGTCGCGCATACAGCACGACTACCAAAACGAAAGCGGAAAAAGCCGCGCAGCTCAACAAGCAAAATCCAAGCACGGCGGCAAGGTACTAAGCGTCAGCAAAAAGACAGATGACGGACACACGACATATCGGGTCAAATTATTACTCGATTCCGGTCGAGTAAAAGTCGTCAGTATTGGTCAGTAAACACACGAGAACTCCATGCGTTTATTAATTATTGAAGATGAAACCGCGATACGCGAACAAATACAAGACTACTTTGCCAACCTTAGCTTCGTTATAGATAGCGCAGCCGACGGCATTGATGGTAGTTACTATTCCCGTGAATTCGACTACGATTTAGCGATTATTGATCTAGGCCTACCAGGCAAAGACGGCATGAGCATTATTAAGGAGCTACGCAGTGCCGGTAAAAAATACCCAGTACTCATATTAACAGCCCGAGGCAACTGGCAAGATAAAGTCGAGGGTCTCGAAGCTGGTGCCGATGATTACCTTGTTAAGCCTTTTCATCAAGAAGAGTTACGCGCACGCGCCAACGCACTTATTCGACGCGCAGCGGGTAATGCATCGCCCATTCTTGACTTCTCTCCGATTAAAATCAATACAGCGGCCAAAACAGTTTTATTGCACAACGACCACATTGAGCTTACCAGTTACGAATATAATACCATCGAATATTTAGCACTCAATGCAGGTAAAGCCATCTCAAAGACCGAACTCACCGAACACCTTTACCATCAAGACTACGAGCGTGACAGCAATGTGATTGAGGTATTTATCGGTCGTCTCCGCAAAAAGCTCGACCCCGATAACGCATTACAACCCATCAAAACCGTACGCGGTCAAGGCTACCGATTTCAGCTTGAGCCCCAATAGATGCGAAAATTCGCCTTTTTAAGTTTTAAGGCCTTAAATACTCGTATATTGGCCGCGTCTCTCGTTGTACTGCCTGCACTACTCGGCTTTAGCGCCTACATGCTTAATAAAGCATTTTATCAAAGCCAGCTCACCGCGGAGAAGGTCGCCCTACTCGCACAAACCTACGCAATACTAGGCCTCACTGAACCGCTTGGCGACAGCTTAAGTGTTGTTGGCGGCTTACACGACCCTCGCTTTGCTACGCCCGAGTCCGGCCTATACGCCATGGTGGTCGATGCAGAGCAGCGCACTGTTTGGCAAAGTAACTCTCTACAGATTTCCTCGCTCACGGTTCCCAAACGCGAAAGTATATTACCCGGTACAGAGCAACTACAGGTTATCGAGATCAGTGGCTCACCTTATTCTCGACTCAGTTATGGTATCGTTTGGGAGCTTTCAGGTATCGACCAACAATTTAATATTGTGCTACTGCACTCTCAACAAAACATGCTGCAGCAGCTCAGGCATTACCAAAATCAGCTGTTTTTTTGGCTTGGCGGCCTAGCGTTGTTATTAATTTTGGTGCAAACCGCCATCATCCACTGGGGCTTATTACCGCTTAAACGCCTCGCCGAAGATATAAAACAACTCGAATCAGGACGGATAGACAAACTCAACGAAGCCTACCCACAAGAGATTCTCCCGGTCACCAACAACATTAACCTATTAATCGATAGCGAACAAAAACAGCGCACTCGCTACCAAAACACCTTAGGTGACTTAGCTCACAGCCTTAAAACACCGCTGTCGGTTATGCGAAGTATATTAGACAAGCCACCTCAAGCTACTGAGAACGAACGCCCAAGTACGGCAAGTATTAAAAATGGCATTGATGAGCAAATTACTCGCATGGCCAATATCGTCGCCCACCAATTAAATCGCGCATCAGCCAAGTCACAGTCCTCCTTCCAAAGCGCCATCAATCTGCGCCAAATCATAGTGCGCCTAGGCACAGCATTGGCTAAGGTGTATCACCACAAAGATATTCAGCTGGATATTCAAGTCGCTACGGAGCTATGCTGCACCCTTGAGGAAGGCGATCTTATGGAATTACTAGGTAACACTCTAGAAAATGCCTTCAAATATGGGAATTCTCACGTCCTAGTCAAAGCAGAACAAACCCACGCACTCACCCATATTCAAATTGAAGATGACGGTAAAGGTGTTTCGGAACATTTGCGCAAAGACATATTGCAACGCGGGGCTCGTGCCGACACTCAAGAACCAGGCCAGGGCATTGGTTTAGCCGTTGCTGTAGATATCGTGAGCGCCTACGACGGTGAATTATCAGTCACTAGCTCGACCCTAGGCGGAGCATGCTTCAATATTGAGCTGCCTAAATAAACTTCAAACAAAACAGACTTATTATGCACAGTATTTTTAAACTAATGGCTCACCCGTGGTTTCGGCTGATTAACTACCCACAATTTGCACTCGCTTTGTTTATTTATTTGTATATGGCCTTATCCAATGCGCCAAGCGAAGTAGAGATGCCACCAGCAACGCTATTACACATTACCGGAAATTTTCTTTTCGCACTCTCGGCTTGGTGTATTTTCGGTGCACGTATAACACTTAAACAGTTATTAATATGGCTCGTGCCTTTTTCTATTCTGATTGAAGTCGGTCAGAGTTTTACCGATACACGCATTTCTGACATGCATGACATTGCCGCCAATTTTGCAGGTATTGCCCTTGCGAGCGGGGTATGTTTTTTACTGAATAAATTACGAGAGAGCGGCACTAAAAATGAATAACCAATAACGAACAAGGAGGAGAAAGAGAAAGCTGCAAATACCGTATCTTATACTGCTATGCATAATATAAAACATTGGCTAGAGACGCATTAGCGACTCAGGCCAAAATTAAACACCAATAATACTGCGGCAATATTAGAAGTAGATATTTAAACCAAGATTTAACGCCGTTGGATCAACGTCGAGATTAAAATCGTCGTACTCACCTTTCGAATATTTAACAAGCTCGAGGTTAAGACCAACTTTTTCACTGAAATCGTACGCCAGACCTACGCCCAAAAATACCCCATCAGCATCTGCCTTATCGCCATCATTATCTTCGAACTCTACTCGCGCTACCCCAAGCTTTCCGGAAAATCGAAATGAATCACTAATAGGGATAAAACCAACAGCCTGAATACTAAAGGAGTTCTTTAGTTCAATATCTATACGCGTATTCTCCACTTCATCACTGCTTAATCCAGTACCGTAAGAGGCCTCAAGACCTACATACTTATTGAACTTTGTGCCAAATCTTAGCTTTATCGCCGAAGGGTTCGCACCCTCTGAAAATGAAAACCCCGGGGCGCTCACCTCAACGTTCATAAGAGAGGCATCGATACCAACATAATAATCGTTTGCAGAGGCAATAGAGGATGTAGCTAGCAAAGCACTAGCAAGTAAAATTCGTTTCATGTGTCTGTCCTTGTTTCACAGCTCAAAGTGAATATATAGGTATAATTGAGCAATTATCACACCTAATAGAATATTATTTAAAGATTTGTATATGGGTCAATGCCAGTTGAGTGACTGGAGAACCCGACAATAAGAAGGGGGGGGATTCCATATCAAAATCTTTCCATTTTCAACAAGCTACACTAGATATCTCGGTGAGCCGTATCAGGTTGCGCAAAGGATATAGGTACACCCCTGTATTGTAAATAGAAAATTTAAAAAACAATCATCCGGGACGATATGCGTAAAGAACGGTGTAGGGAAAAGAAAAAGCCCGAAACGGTTCGGGCTTTTCAACAATGAAAGGTATACGCTTAAAAAAACCTATAACAGCACTAATCCAAATCGTACTTGTTTTTATAATCTTCTTTCAATTCAGGATCTTGCTCTTCTTTGTACATAATCGCGTTACCACAAACCAGCACTTCAAGATTAGTCCCCATAAAGCAATGAAAGGCATCTTGAGGTGTACATACAATTGGCTCGCCACGAACATTAAAGCTCGTATTAACCACCACAGGACAACCGGTTAGCTCATGAAACTTCGTTAACAAGGCATGGTAAGCCGGATTAGTATCCTCATGTACCGTTTGGATTCTTGCAGAGTAATCGACATGCGTTACCGCCGGAATTTGCGAGCGCGGCACATTCAGCTTTTCAATGCCAAATAACGCGTTTTGCTCATCACTAATATCTAAACGCTTATCTTTTTTAACATCAGCAACCAAGAGCATATAAGGGCTATCGACATCTATCTCGAACCAGTCTTCGACATGCTCGCTCAAAACAGAAGGCGCAAACGGTCGAAATGACTCGCGAAATTTCACCTTTAAATTGAGCTCTTTTTGCATCTCAGGTGATCGCGGATCCCCAAGAATAGAGCGACCGCCCAAAGAACGTGGCCCAAACTCCATTCGGCCATTCAACCAGCCAAGCGCCTTGCCGCCAGCAAGTGCCTCAGCCGCCTTATCAATCATCTCTTCAGGTGAGAGAACTTTGAATACCGCTTTCGACTCTCGCAAACCTGCATCGATTTCGTCTTGCGTATACGATGGGCCTAAGTACCCGCCACGCATACTATCTTTGCCTTTCACAACAGTGCGCGGTTTCTTTAACTCTTTATGCCAAGCGGCTTGCGCTGCGCCTAATGCGCTTCCGGCATCACCAGCGGCAGGCTGCACCCAGATATTTTTGAAAGCACCGTCACGTAATATTTTACCGTTAGCGACGCAGTTTAAAGCAACCCCACCGGACATACACAAGTTAGGAATGCCGTACTCTTTAGCTAAACTACGCGTAAAGCGTAACACGGCCTCCTCTACAACCGCCTGAATCGACGCGGCCATATCCATATGAAACTGCGTTAGGTCATCGCCATCCGGCTTTCGCGTCGGCTGCCCAAAAAGCGCTGCGAACTTATCATTGGTCATGGTGAGACCAGTACAGTAATTAAAATACTGCTGATCAAGATGGAAGGTGCCATCCTCTTTTAGATCCACTATTTTATCGAGAATAATATCCACATACTTGGCTTCCCCATAGGGCGCCAAACCCATAACCTTGTATTCACCACTATTCACTCGGAAACCGGTGTAGTAAGTGAAGGCAGAATAAAGCAGGCCTAAGGAATGTGGAAAGTGAATCTCTTTGACAATATTAAGCTCACTACCTTTACCTATAGCAACCGTTGTCGTCGCCCACTCACCAACACCATCAAGGGTTAGTACTACAGCTTCTTCAAAAGGAGAGGGGTAGTACGCAGCGGCAGCATGACTAAAGTGATGCTCAGAGAACAGCATTTTATCTTCGCCGTTAAAGCCTGCATCAATCTCTTTAAACTGCTTAATTAGCATGTCCTTTTGAAACAGCTTCTCACGCAACCAAACAGGCATCGCAGCGCGAAACGAGTTTATCCCCCTGGGGGAGAGCGCCACATAAGTTTCAAGTAGACGTTCAAATTTAAGAAAGGGTTTTTCGTAAAACACCGCATAGTCCACATCTTTAAGCTCAAGACCGGCCTCTTTGAGGCAGTACTTGATGGCATTTTCAGGGAATGCAGGGTCGTGTTTTTTACGCGTAAAACGCTCTTCTTGTGCGGCAGCGACAATCTCTCCGTCGCATAAAATTGCAGCCGCACTGTCGTGGTAAAAAGCAGAAATACCTAATATCGTTGTCATAATTATAATAAATACTGTGTTTTATAAACTGCTATACATTGGTCGCTAGAACAAGGTATAGATGAACGGTGCAATTGCTGAGCCCTGCGTTAACACAATCAGGCCACCCAACAAGGCAAGTACTAGAAATATAGGTAGTAACCAAAACTTTTTACGAACCATCAAAAAGCGCCCGAATTCAGACAAAAAAGACATAATAACCTCAGAATTGATTTTTCATACTGGAATCACTACTCTCCGGCGGGCGAGTAATCCAATAAGTATTTTGATCAGCTTTTCTTTTTAAGCGCAAAGGATCTTTACCGAAGAGACGCATCAACAAGCCAATAGGGGTAACCACTAAAAAGAAGATAAGCATCATCACTAATGGCGCAATAATATGCCCAAGTAGCATGCCAAATTTAAACCAAACAAAATTAAACGGCTTAAACAAACTAGGCTTAATCAAGGTAATCACCCCGAGCACGACGGCAACCCCGACAGACCAATATAAAATTTTGCCACTCTTGTAATAAGCAAGGCCAGCAATAATGGCAAAGACAGCCGCAAATACCCAGCCAAAGCTGCGCTCCGAGCCCATTTTAACTTCTACGTATGAGGTGGATTCTGACATAAGCTTATCTTTCTCGTATTCTCTTTAGTTTCATTTTATTAACACACATTTTCAACCCGCGCGCTTAGCCAAGCTTAGTAGTCACATGCCCAAGCTAACCTTTCGCCAAACAGTTCATTAAAAATTGTAAGTATTATCAGCCACTATTTTGGAACCCCCAATAATATGATGGCAACGACTATAAAACAATGGTTGATTTTGATTGTCCTGCCAAGACTCATAAAGTAATGCTTAGCAAGTGCTTTTAATGGCGTCGACCCGGCAGATTTTAACACTCTTAACTTAGTATAAATGCTAAGCGATATGGCTCCATCGGATTGGCTTCGGTATGGGGATTGTGGCGCCCTCCAAAAAGAGCACACACTTGCGCTCATCAATTTCAACTTTCGCGCCACGAAAACAAACTTATTAGTAAACATTGAGGCGTCTTCCTTGCTGCGCACCACAGAGGCCAGCATCTTCCACGACAAAGCGCGAATAGATAGGTGATTTAAACTTGGACGGGATACTTTTAAAACATAGCCCAGAGTTAACATAAAGGTATCCGACGAAGTGTCGCATTTTAGCACACATGTACCCGAGTAGCACGAAGACACATGCGTACTGCAGTACTTGAAAAGTTACAGCGCCTGCAGAAAGCGACGTGGTTATAATTATGCACTTCCTCGATGGCTCGAGGGCACTACTCAATCACACAGCCTACATCCAACTGATGAAACCACTCCAAAACCTTCTTCACATCATCCCCCCGAAACAGACGACCATGCTGCGGGCACATCATGTCGATCTCCAACTTACTCCACGCTCAATCCAATCATTTTTCGCTGCGTTAAATGGCATCCAGCGACTGTGGAAATATTCCATTTTAGGTATATGTGATTCAAAATCATCCACCTCCAAGCCGGTACCAGACTTTTCTATAGCCGCACCAATATCACCACTCATCAGCATTTTTGCTTGAGCATCATAAACATGAAAATTTGCCGCCGAGTGCAAATGACGTTCTGGAAGCATGGGGTACMGGAGTTCGCACATACAAATWGCGTTTTCTTAACAAAGAACAGAGACAAGAATACTAACAGAGAGAAAGATAGAAAAATTAYWRYGGGCTCCCAYAGAGGAGCCCGTGAARTRCCTAGTAGGGCAAAAAGTCCAYGTCATAATTGAGCGTCGTTTGAAGAACGTCTTGCTTACCGAAGTTAATCAGGCGTATACGGCTTAACAACTTACGCTCCAATGCCGGGTCATTCAAATCACTCGAGACAATCGAAGCCGAAGAGACTTTACCGCTCGATTCAATAACGAGCTTAAACTTCACCTTACCTTCTAGTGCTGGGTTCTTACGTAAAGCACGGTTGTAGATCGCGTAAACTGCATTTTTATTGCGATCGATCACCTTACGAACTTCTTCTATACTACGCGATGAACGCTCTCTCGCTGCCAGCTTGCCCTTAGGCTTAGAACCGTCGCCAGTGGCGAGCTTACTCTTAACACGAGTTGTGGTTTTACCTGAGACGGCAACACCACCGGTATCACGACTGAGGTTAGCCGTGTTAATACCGCCACTTTTAGACTTAGCGCCACTGGTAATGACTGAGCGATCCAATTCGGCCGCTTCGCCCGTCGATTGAGTGAGGTCGGCGTTCACCTCAGATAGGTCAAAAGCATCGCGCATATCAGATAAGGCATCTTTAAACTGGTCAATTTCAGCCTCAGCTTGCTCTCTCGCTTTTTCGATCAGCTTAACCGGGTCAGGCTCTTTCGGTTTTGGCGTCGCCTTAGGTGTCTCTTTTGGCTCTTCTTTCTTTTCTTCTTTTTTCTCTTCAGGCTTGGGTGTCGGGGTAGGCGTTGGCGCGGGAGTTGGTAACTCTTTCTTCTCAAGGACTACACGAGCCAGTTGCGGGGGCAATTTTTCAAGCTCTTCCCGATCAGGCAGCGGCACATTTACAAGCGGAATTGTAATACTAAAAACCAAAAACGGAATCAGTAAAATACCGAGTATCTTAAAATACCGCCGATTGTCTTCCTCTGTCGAGGTCCAGGGTAATTGCAGGTTTGGTGCCATCACTACTCTAGCCATCATCAGCCCCCTACACCGGCAGCGTCGCCACCGCCAACTGTCACTTCTGCACCATCATTTGGCACCTGGCTCACAGCGAGGGAAATATTTCGAAAGTCCGATTTTGCGCAGGTGGTCATGATTTTTTTGAGTAATTTGTAGGGAATACCCTGATCGCCCATAATCGTGACATCACGCCCTTTCTCTTCTTCTTCAGGGCTGCGATAAGGCTTGCGTGAAGCCTGATATTCTAGCTCTGTTTTAAGCCCCGCAATTTCTGACTCAGCGCCGGCTAACGCGCTTGCAACACTGGCAACTTTACGGCCGCCAACCAGAATGTCACTTTTACTCACCATCACCACAAGGTTGTTTTCAGGCTTTTTCTCGGCGATGGACTCTGGGAGTTTAATATCTTTATTATTTTGCAGTACTTCCACATCTGATGAGTTAACCAGTAGGAAGAAAACCAAAATGGTAAAAATATCCATTAATGATACTAGGTTCAGCTTACCCTGCCCATTTTGCCGTTTATGCTGACGAGCCATGCGCTTGGCATGAATAGACTGCTTCATTTTACCGTCTCCAGGGTGGCATCCGTCGGCGTGCTTGCACTGGGCAAATTATTCACCGGCGCGTCACCTAAAGATATTGACGGAAACAACTCGGCTTCAACCACTGAAGTCACCTGTACGGCTTTATAGCTGCGCACAGTATCCATGACTCTAACAATGGTCTGATAGTCGGTATCCTGTTGGGACAAGATCAAAATATCCTTTTTCTCTACGTCTTGTAATCGCAGTGTACGTTTGATCTCCCGCAAGGTATCGGAGAGCAACTTGTAGTCATAGTCCAAGGTCTCAGGCTCGTCTTCATTCGGGATTTTAGGAATGCGCTTTACAGGTGTGCCCGCTGGGAAGTTAACTAATAACTCCTCGGCAAAGATCACCAACTCTAAGGCTTGGTTTTCGAGGTCATCCTTGGGCGGTTCCGATTCATCGGAGGCGAGGTCGGGCAACTTTAAATCAAGCACAGCGGTGTGTGAGAACACCATGCTCATTAATAGTACCGGAACCAGGATAATCATCAAGTTCATAAAGGAAGTAATGTCTAAATCTGCTTCCTGAGTTTTGAGTCGTCGTCTACGCATACCAACCGCCGAATGTATAAAGTCTATCTACTTTTACTATCACTATTTTGCATCATCTACCGGGTAGAACCTTAACTGAATCATGCCTTATTTTAACGCTAGGCGGTGCTGGGGCAAAGCCACAAAACACACTTACCACTCACGCCAGAATTAACAGATTAAGCTATATATAGGCACTACTTTACAGAATCAGTGGTACGTGAGCGTGAAGAAATCACATTCGCTTGCGACATAATATTTAAGCATTTAACACCAGCCATTTCAAGACTATCGACAATTTCGGTAGTTTTACTCACTAACATTGCATGAAATAACAACAAGGGAATAGCCGCCATTAGACCGAAGGCGGTAGTGTTCATCGCCACTGAAATACTGTTCGATAACAATGTGGCTTTTTCAGAAGGGTCAGCGTTCGCCACCGCGGTAAATGCTGCGATCAAACCCATTATGGTACCCAGTAAACCAAGCAATGTTGATATGTTGGCCAAGGTCGCCAAGTAACCTGTGCGTTTTTCCAAGCGTGGCACGGCTTCCATTACGCCCTCTTCCATCGCGAATTCAATTTCATCACGACGTGGCGTTTGCTGCATACGCGCAATGCCTGATGCAATGATGCGGCCAATTGGCGCTTTGTTATTGCGAGCAAGATCGATTACTGATGCAAAATCTTTTTTGCGCAGTAAGGGTAAAATACGATCAAAAACTTTACGATTGGAATTTTTAGCGGCTGTTAATACCACCCACCGCTCAACAGCTAACGCCAAGCCAATAACTAATACCAACGCAATGGGGTACATAAATGAACCACCATTTTGGAAAAAACTCACAGCACTATTCATAAAGCAACGACCTCCGAAAATCTACTTCTATACAAGCTCAAATCAAACTATCAATAGCGACAGCATCAATGAAGCTCTGTTTATAATATGATCTCGAGCCTCGCGCGATCATATTTATTACGACAATTGTTACTACTCTTACTTAAGACATTTGCTTAAGATAAAAAGTAAAAAGAGGCCTAACTATAACGTAATTTCGTTTAGAAAAAACCTTAATTATTCCTTTGCCAACGCCTCAAGATACTTTACTTGACGAGCATGCTCTGTGCGCTCAACATGACCAAAGAGATTGTCCATAGCTTTAGGGTCGAGCGGCAAATATAATATGGTGGTGTCTTCAGCATTCTTCCAAGGCACAATATACAGCACCGTGGGCTGCTCTTGGTTACCGACAATAGTATCGCTCAAATCAATGACGTTACTTGATTTTTTAGCTTCTTGCGCTATAGCAATGTTTGCAAAGCTTAGCTGCAAACAGATGCAGCTCATTAATACCGGTAAGGCTCTGCGCAGGAGTGTGGAGCGATATATTCTCATCTTTCTACTCTTAATCTACTATCACAATATTTGAAAAAATAACATATTACACGCCACTTATTGTCGCGCCAATCGTCGCTTCAGGTCAATAATCCAGCCTTTTAGCTGCCGATCGTCGTCGCCCTTTATTAGTTGGCTTAATTCGTAATAACGAAGCGCATCGTCTAAGCGCCCCATATATAAATCATAAAGAATCGCCAAATTAATATTAGCATCTAAATGATGCGGCCAAATCGCAAGGCCCGCTAGATATGTTTTTTCCGCTTCTTCAAAACGGCCCTGTCTCCGATACAAAACACCCAAGAGAGAATAAGCGTCAAGTTGCTTAGGATTGACTTCTATCGCAAATTGATAGGCTTTTTCAGCCTCTTCGAGCTGCTCTAGGTGCTGATAAACAATACCGAGATTTGTGTATATGCCCGCCAGCTTCGGATAGGTTTCGGCCATTAAATTGAGCAAACCTTGTGCGTTTTCCCATTTTTTGGCAGCCATACTTTGTTTTACTTGAGTAAACTCCGTTTTTGCAGAATCAGGTATTTTTGATGACTCAAGTACGTAAGGGTTTTCAATAAGCACAAACTGCGGAGGAATCGGCTGACCATTTTCATCGAGTTCGCTAACACCCTCTTCACCCTCTGTGGCGCTCTCGGTTTCAGCGCTAGTAGGCTCAGATGATTGTTTAGGCCCACCAACATTTGAACACGAGACCAGCATCAAAAGCACAAGCAGTAAGCTTATTTTGGAAAGCATGCTGATGAATTTAATATAGTGCATCACTAAACTCCAATACGCGCTCTTTCTTACCATAGCGCGCTGGTAGCAACTCGGCCAAGGCTTTGAAACTTGCTTTAACCCAATCGTCATAAATACCTTCGTGCGTACGTGCCGCGTTAGCACTTAAAAGATCGATGGCCTTCTCTTCAAAGGGGAAGGCCTGCTCTTCGAGTAAAACTTCGTATTGCTCTAAGGCTAGCTCATCCATACCTTTCGGGCGCTGTGAGGCCATTAAATCTGCACTGAGTTGCTTATAAATATTACCGATACGATGATTGGCTTCTGTTGCAAACTCGGCGATGCCATAACCAAGTACTCGACGGTAGGATTTTAATGTTTTATCCAGTGCAATACGCTTTTTCTTCAGGCTACGCTTGAGTGGCAGCTTTATTTTAATTCGTCGATATTGATTAAACTCATCATTAGCAAATTTAATCGATGCGAACGCGGCAAGGTATTTCGAGCGCTCGGTGCGTGCGTCGCCGGCAGCGCCGTCTTCTTTAATAAGCCTTTTTAGCCAAAAGTTACGTTTAATATCGTCGCCAGTTTTACCGTAAAGTTCGACTAAGTGGAACCTTGCCTCTGTCGCCAAATCAAAAGGCTTGGAATAGGTATTAGCGTAAAGACGATATTGGTACAGGGCATTTTTAAGGTCTTTTGCCTTCTCATACAGCTCAGCAGACAAATATAAGGACTGACGTCGCAGCTCCTCTGTATCACCGGTTTTAGCCATACCATTTAACACTTTAGCCGCTTTTGCCCACTCCTCTGACGCTTGATAAATAAAGGCAAATTTAGCTGGCAAGGTCGCAATAAATTTGTGCTTAGGGTAGCGTTTTTTAAAGTCGAGCAATTCCGCTTCGGCACGCGTCCAATCTTTTAAATCCATCAAGTAGTTAGCCGCGTCGTACTGACCACTTAAGGCAATATCACTGCCGGGCGCAATATCTCGAATGCTCAACAAGCGCTCAATAGCCTGTGCTTTTTCGCCAGAAGCAACTTGTTTTTCCGACAATTTAAATATACTAGCGGCAATGCGTTCAATAACTTTGGAGCGCTCATTATCTTTGGTGCCGAGCAAGGTCAAGGCTGTACGGTATGCGCTCTCTGCCTCAGCGTAATATTCTAGATCAAACTGACTATGAGCCAAAATTAACCAAGCAATTTTATATAATGTTGCTTCGGGCTTCGGCTGCCACTGAGTCACACGAGTTGCCAAAACTACGGCATGCTCAAAATCGCTACGCTCAAATACTTCTTGCGCCGCTTTGGTTAACACCGGTACGGCGCGAGGGTCTTTTGAATAGTTATCGGCAAAATCGATCGCGCGCTCGACTTTTTTCTTCCGCCAATTTTCATTTTTAATCTTAAGCTTGGCATTTTTCTTACGTGCTTTTCCGCTTGGCGTGGTTTGCTTTACTAGGTCATTTAAAGTAACAACAACCGAGTGTGCCGCCTCTGCACCACGCTTTTTATCTTTATAATGGTAGGCCACCATTTCGTAAGCCAAAACTGCAGGCTCTAGTTGATCAGCCTCATAATAAGCCTCGCCCATGAGGTAAGCCATTTCTGGGGCTTTTTTATGCTCGGGAAAAGTCACAACAAACTGGTTATAAAGTTCAGCCGCTTTGATAAATTCGGGCTTAGCGGGGAAGGGTTTTTTATCCCACTTTTTGCCTGCGGCACGGTCTTTTTTATAGTCCGCTAGGGCTTTACGTAAGCCTAAGGCCTGCGAATGATAAAAGCTGGATAGCTCCTCAAGGTAAAGCGCCAAATTGGCTTTAATTTCTTCACGCTGCGTATCGTTTCGATCTTTCCAAAACTGACTGTAGATACCGTAGCTTACGATGTATTCTTCTTTCGCCGGGAGAATTAAGCTCGGGAAGCCACCGAGGTCATAAACCTCAATCGCCTTAACGCTAAGCGCAGGTGCTGGATCGGTATTAGGGAAGTGCTGAACGTAATGGCGGTAGGTATCAGCACTATCGCGGAAACGACGTTTTTCTAAGTATAAATCACCAAGGCTCATGTATAGCAGGTGTTTGTAATGACGTAAGCCTAACTTATTATAAATATCAGTGATGGTTTGTGCGCCGTCTTGATAGGAGAAAGCGATACTGATAATTCGCAAGGTATCTTTAGCCATATTGCGGCGGGTATTGCTTAAGTCCGCCATCGACGCACCTTCAATAAGGGTGTGGTCGAGCACTTCGGTAAACGACTTGATACTAGCTCGATAGCGTGCCCGTTTAAACTGTGACCAACCCAGCATGTAAACGGCATTGTCATAAAAAGGCGTGTCTTGACCTTTGCCAATCACCTCTTTATAAATCGTCTCTGCCAAATCGTAGTCGCCCTCACTAAAAGCTTTTTCTGCGCGACGGAACTCGGCTTCCGCAGCAAACCCAGATTCTGGGAATTGCGTAATTAAACGCGTTAGAATCTCGTCCGACATATTGAGCTCGCCATCCAACGAATAAGCTTTGGATAGCTGGTATAACAGCCGCTCATTGCTTGGTGTGTCAGGCTCATTTTGACGCGCGGCATTTAATACAAGTAACTCGTTATACATGTCAATAGCATCGGTAAAGAAGGCCTTTTCTTCCATTACGTTGAGCTGGCGCTCTTCGCTGTTGATCATTTCTAGGTCGGCAAGACGCGTTAGTATGCGATGGCGCACACTGGGATCGCTAGCAACTTCTAAAGCAGAGCGATAACTGTCTTCGATTGCCTCAATAGATGTGATCGGCACCGGCATTGGTTCTTCCGGCATTTCTATTCGCTCTAACTCGGCTAAAGTGGTGCCATAACGTGGCTCTTCTTTAGGGTTAAAAACCGAACAGCTCGCGAGTAATAGCGTGACGATGCAAGCAAAAAGAATACGGGGGGCTGTCATGGTTGTTCGAGCTCCTCTTCAGTATCCGCTACATCGGTAACCTCAGTTTTATCGGCTTTATCCATAGCGTCTGCTGTATCTTCTGTATCAGTAGGCTCAATAGTATCCGGTGACTGTGAAGCTTCCGATGGCTCGGACTGAGGTTCTGAGCCTTCAGGGGCTTGCGGATCGTTCGGCGTAACCGTTTCTGGCTCGGCTTGCTCTTGCGGCACATTTTCAGTCGCCTGCTCTATTTCATCGCTTAGATCAAGGGCTCGTAATTTTTGAGATTGATTCCCTGTTTCCGATTGCTGCAGTTCTTGTTGCTGGCTTTGGTAAAGGGTTTTGTCGTACAAGCGAGCAATGGATAAGCGACTCTGAGCAAGGTAATGGTTTAGACGTAAACGCTGGCTACGCAGAACAACAATGGTCTGTTGTCGCAATTCATTCTTCTTAACATTAAGCGCTAAGTTCATGTCATGTAAGCGCCCATCCACACGTTTCTGGGCAATACGGATGCGCAGCTTCATCGGCTCTAGGTCTTCGGCATTTCCGATAATATCATTCACACTATTATGATTGCGTGTGGCTTTGCTGAGTGTTCGGTTAAGTTTCCCCAGCTGCTTGGTAAGTTGCCATTGTCGATCGGCGAAAGCCTCGCTGGTTCGCCAGAGTAAAACACCTTGATGGCGGGCTAAGGCTTCTTCGCTTTCGTCAATAAAGGGGTCGCTTTCGCGCAGCAACTCGATGTTGTTAGCGACACGCTGCACGCGTTTGAGATAGCCTTTCTCTTCTTTATTTGCCAGCGCGATATAATCTTCTTCAGTACTGATGCGCTCAATTTCGCTCAACAAACCGGCACGCGCGGCTTTCATTTGTTTGATGCTTAAAGTGAGGTCTTTAGCGGCGAGATCCTCGGCTTTTTTAGCCCTACCGATATCGCGGTTTTCGACCATATCGAGATAAAAATCGAGCTTGCTTTTCCATTGCTCTAAGTCTTCGTAAATACCCAGCAGATCACGTAATTCTTGCACCAAGGCTTGAAATTGCTCTCGCGAGAATAACTCAGCCAAGTACCCAAGTTGCGGCGTGACTTGATTCTCGCGTACGTATTTAAGCCAATCCATGCCAGCACTACGCTTGATCTTCAGTGCGTTCAAAAGATCATCGCCTTGCATTCCATCGACTACGCTATCTAGACGGGCAATCTCATCAATGAATTTTTGTTCGGCGTTTTGGAAGTGCGTTAAAGCCAAACCATCGGAACCTAGCTTCTCGTAAGCGAAGGGTACGGCGATTAATGCTTCCTGACTATTTTCATCAATAAGGGTGCTGTTAGCTAAGTGATGCCAAGGTTTCAGGGCTTCTTCAAAATGATCTAGCTCAGCCGCCGCCCAGCCATAGCCTAGCAATGCGCGATTAGAAAGGGCGCTGGTCAATCGTACCTTGGAAAATCGCTCGATGGCTTGCTCATTTCGACCGGATAATAGATAGCTATAGCCTGCGGAGGTCATTGCTTTATCGTGAAGGGCGCGTAATTCTTCGCGGCGGAACTCTTCGTCAAGCAGAAAATTAAAATACTTTATCGCTTGGTCGTACTCCCCCATACGTGCATAGGCAGCACCGAGGTTAAAGTAGATATACGGCATCCAATGATCGCCGGGCTTTTTTCTCTTTATCAGACGCTTAGCTTGTTCAAGGTCATTACGCTTGATAGCAAGGTTGATTTTTTGCGCAATTACATCGTCGCGAAGATTACGGGCAGGCCTTTTACTCAACTTATTTATCGCAGCGGCTGCGCTGTCATAGTCGCCGCGTAAATAGCGTAGTTTTGACATAAAAAACCACGCGGCATCTTGCGAGGCCTGGGAACGGTTTTTTTCAAGGACTCGATCAAAAATGTCGCTAGCATAACGCTCTAGACCATAACCAAGGGCGAAGCCGCCTTCCATAATTTCAGGATTATCGCCATGCCCTTGGATACCGCCATGTTCTTTGGCGATCAACAATTCGGTGAGCGCTTCCATGTAGTCACTTTGGTAATAGTGATACAGAGCGACGCCGTAGCGTAAATCCTCTACAGCGGAGAGCTTTTTCTTCGCATAGCCGCTAGCAGCAAGCAGAGAAAGGATTAGCGCCAGCGCGAGTTGTCGCGAGGGTTTTATAATTCCCATTCTTTAAACTTAAACTCTGGTTGCATGGAAGCACTGGAGTCACGCACTTGTAATTCCAACATTTTTGGCTCATCGTCTTTGTCGATGACAATGGTAGCGCCACGTTTGTATTCGCGATTATCAGGCCCCATACCGACGAAAAATGCGGTAACTTCATGTTCACCGGATTTAATATTGCCTAAATAAATACGCTGAAGACCACCCAGTGACAATGCACGATTTTGGCGTTTAGTGTAAAGATGACTAGCAGTTAACTTGTCGTCGATGAGTATTTTTACTGAATCTAACTTGAAATATTTACCAATGTCGACTGAGAGGAATATGGCAATTTGGGTGCTTGCGGGAAAGAGTAGCTCTTCTTCTAAAATCAATAAATCACGATTTAATTCAAGCGCGGCTTTTTTAAGGTCTTCTACTTGGGAGCTTAGAGGCTTAGCGGCAAGTGCTGCGGCAACCGGGTCGAGCACTGGCGTTTCGCTTTCAAGCGCCGGCTCTTCATTGATAGCTTCTTCGCCTACAACTTGATCATCAACAACTTCATCATCAGTCTCATCAATAGCTTGGCCGTCAACAGGCTCATCAGTGTTGCTTAGCTCGTTAGCCGTTAAATTTTCGGCTACTGCATCAAGCTCCGGTGGAGCAAGCCCAAGCTGCTGATCCAACTCTTGGTCATGTACATTACTTTCATCCTGAGCGATGGATAATTGACCAACACAACAGAGGAAAATGGTCAACACTGACAAAAAATGTTGTTTTTTTAAAGTCCAGATTTTCAATTTTTGGCACATATTGACACTCAACGTCATCTGTATCGTTCCAGCCTGAGTATTTATCCAACAGGACAAACAGTAGCTTTATATAAATTCAAATTAACCGGCGTAATTACGAACGATGACGATGTATTGTCATATTAACGTTTTTACGATTGCGTTATTAGCCCATCACGTTTTATGCCAAAGTATTGTGAGGAGTTTGCTTTTGAGCACTAGTTCACAGGTGTTGGCATAATAAGGTCGTCACTGTAATGCGCTTTGCCAAAGCGATCAATAAGGATGCTGTCAAATCCTGGAAGTTTATTAACAAGTGTGAGGCCTTTCTCAATGCCTAGCACAAAAACTGTGGTGGACAAGGCATCGGTATCAATACCGCTTGGCCCCAAAATCGTGACACTGACTAATCCACGACTCGACTTGCCCGTTTTAGGGTTAATAATATGATGAATACGCTCACCACTTTCTTTATCGATGAAATAACGTTCATAATCACCTGAGGTGGAAACAGCAGTGTTTTCTAAGGGTATACGAATAACGGTCTCATCGTCGCCTTTTTGTTTACGTGGGTTTTTAATGCCAATAACCCAAGGTCGTCCTCGCCGATCACCGATTATCCGACTATCGCCCCCCGCACTAATAGAGGCGTGCTTTACGCCCCCGCGTTGTAATATCGCAGCAGCGAGATCAACAGCATAACCTTTCGCAATTCCACCAAGATCAATACTCATATGGGGATGACCAAAGTATACCTGCTGTTTTTCTTTGTTGAGTTGAATTAAGCGATAATTGATGGCCGGTAAAGCATCTAAGCGTTGCTGCTCTGAAGGCTTTTGCCCCTTACGATAGTCATAAAATTTGCCAATTGAGGCGAAGGTAATATCAAAAGCTCCATCACTTAGCTCGCCAAAGTAGAGCGACTTATCTAGCAACATGGCCAACTCTCTGGATATAGGTTGGGTTTGCTGAGCAGCCAACCTATTTACGCGGGACAATTCACTATCGGGCTTATAAGGTGACAGCGTGGCATCAATGCGACGCATCTCGTCCATGACCTTTTCAATGAGGATACTCGCTTGGGCTTCATCTTCGTGCCAGAAATTCACGCTGATGCTGGTACCCATGATCGACTGCTGATCAGAGTACCAAACGGCCGACACTGACGCTGGCAGTAAAAAAAGAGCTAAAAGAAGCGGCGAGTATTTAAGAAGCTGTGCCAATACTACCATTGCACTTTGTATACGCCGTCGCTCAAAACCTCGCCTATCAAATCAAGCGCTTGCTTTACCATATCGGAAGCGCCTTCTTTTAAGGCGACTGTCCCCTCAATACTAACGGAATCATTGAGTGGCTTTTTAGGTGACCATTTAGCATCTAGATCAATGCCGTAAGCGCCTTGTAAGTCGAGTACTTTGGCGTTAATCCCACCTTGATCACCACCTGTAAGTGTCGCGGCATAAGCACCTAATATTAGCCAAGGCTGACCGTCGGGTTTAACGCGCGCATTCTGCCAGCTCAACCGGGCATCAAGTGCATCAATTTCGTTGCCATTAATGGTCGCTTCAATCACCTGTAGTGACATTTGACCCCGTGATTCAATAGGCAACAAATGACTGACAGCATCCACCGGAGCATCAATATTAATGTCATTTAACGTAATTGTACCTACAAGGCTATGACAGACTTCACCTGAGGCCATCTGCCCTGACACGCTCGTTTCGAAATGAAGACAAGGCGATAACATTAATATAGACAGTGGTTTAAGCTTCCACTTAAACTCCCCTAATGCTAGCGGTGATGGGCCTAAATCGATCTGTGACCCCTTCGCACTCCCCTCCCAAATGGTACCGCTAACACCTGTTAACCATAACTGAGGCGCGACGCTATGGATAAACCAAGCACCCCAAACAGCCGGGATACGGGATAACACCAAGAAAAGAAAATAAAGCACTAAAGTAGCGATAACGAGTGATTTATGCGATTTTGCATGCTCTGTATTTGAAAACATGGATCGAAGGCTCCTCGCCTATTCCTGATGAAGTCGAATGTTAACGGATACGGTACCCGTACCTTCGCCGTTTGCGACGTTTAAATCTCGCACCTGAAGACCCTGAGAGACCTCCATGTCATATAACCAATCGAGCACCTTATCAAAGGGAGCGTCATTAAAACGTAAACGTACCCCGCTGCCGCCACTTGCATCCATGGATGAAGCACTTAAGCCTGCAGGTGATAGGCTACGCTGAACGATATTTTCAACGTTGCCACCCGATGTATTTGCGGTGTTACTGCTTTCTTTATTCGCTTGATACTGTGCGGCCATTACACGAACCCTCTCAAGCGAATCCTGTTGGGCTTGGAGACGCACCATTTGTTTATCACGTTTGTCTTGTATGGGCTGAAGTACCCCAACAAACAATAAATACAGCGCCAAGCAACCGCCACCTGCGACTAAATAGAGCTGGTCTTTACTACTGGCTTGTTCCCACCATTCTTTAAGTGCATTCATGGGTTAATCCTATGTAATCTATTTTTCAACAATCTGCATACGGGATTGATAGACGTCGCCTTTCTTCGTTGAGCGCGGCGACCCAGGTTCTAAGCCTTTAGCCGAGAGCATTCGTTTAAACCTGCTGATGTCATCCAATGTTTTAGCTTCGATGTTGACTTGTAATTGTCGCTGCTCACCATTGTAGCGAAAGCTCGACAAGGTAATGCCTTTATGCTCGTCCATGACGCTACCAAAATTGCCAAGTAAGGCCATGAGGTTGGTAGGTTGACCCGTTTTTGTATTTCCGGTTTTTAGCAAAGATACAAGTTGACGTTCTTCATCGCCTTTGCGCCCTTTGGGTACGGCCTTTAAGAAGACTGTACGTATCTCTTCTCGAATCGTTTTCTGCTGCGACGCTAGCGAGAGGTATTCCACGTAGGTGACCATTACCGCTGCAACGAAGGCTGCGGCTGCAACATAGGAGGGAATTTTCCACATTTTCCACCAGCGCTCAAACGGGAGTTGGCGAGAAAATTTACCGCTTCGTAGGTTGAGTTCGAAGGTCAGTTTATCTGTATCTACCCAAGCCCAATAGCCACCTTCGTTGTTAATTACCTCGCTTTGCGTTTCGATGCTTGAACCATCATCGCTTTCGGTAAGATCTGCTTCAGCATTTATATCAGCACTCTCACTGTCGGCGTTCTCGGTATCAGCAAGCTCGGATGCGTCCACCTCACCAACATCACTTTCGTTCAACTCTGATGGATTTAAATCATTAGCATCCTCGGGGGTATCGGTTACGCCGTCGACTGAACTTTCTAACCATGCCTCAGGCAACCAACTACGTAGTTTAGATAACTGTTCAGCGTTTTCCGCAACAAGATTCAAGGTCGAGGTAAACTTGTGTTGCTCAGCTATATCGGCAAAAATTCTTGGTGCAAGATCAGCTTCAACAGCAAAGCCCTTACCGTTATCTAAATGCGCTAAGACCATATCGTCTTCATACAAAATGGTCGCGCCATTTTCGACACGCAATAACATAAGGTAATCTGGTAGGCATTGCTGTACATCGCACTTAAGCGTTAGTAGCTCAGCGAGTGCGTCTTCCATTACCTGATCCCGAAGGTAGAGCACGGAGGCTGTATTAGCGTCTTTTAGTGTAAACGCAAAATGCAGCTCTTCTACGGGGTCGATGATTTTATCTTCTAGCTCAAAAGGCAGGATTTTCGCTAGGTGCTTTTTCGCCTTACCTTCAACTTCAAACTCACAAGCAACGGCTTCGCTGCCTATCAGAGCCATATTGATTGGTGTTGTCGATTTGGGCATTGCCTCGGTTAGAGCGGTAGCATCACCCGTGTGATACACATCGTTCACCCACTCACCAGTCTCGCCCATCAAGCGCCATTGCCATAGACCTTTATCTAGCTGGCGGGCATATACTCTTTCGCTCACAATACGTCTCTACTTTTATTGTTAACTAATGTATGTATGATCTGGGTATTCATGATCGCTGTCACTTTCTGTTAAATTCGTACTATTAAGCTCGTACAATCAAACTTGTACCGCCAAATTTAAAAATGTGCGTCTGTTCGTCTTAAGGTATCCACTCGGTAGGTATCACCGTCTTCTTGGCGGAAAAGCAGACTACTGCCTTTGCGCAGGTGCTCACCTACCATTGCTTCGCTATATAATAAAAAATAGTTGGATCTAAATTTAAAATCCCCCTCCCCCTCCCCCTCCAGCGGGGCGGTACCGCTAAATGCCATTAACCCCTTCACATCCAAATCGTCTTTAAACTCCGTCATATCAATGAACGCATTACGACGCACAGCGTCCACCAGAACATCGGTATCCTCAATCGTCATTGGCTCCAGGCACGTGGGGCCTGGAGCTATTGTGCGCATTACCGGATATGTGAGCGTATTGAGGTTTAACCCAAGCTCGCCCGCTGGCTCAGGAGGCAACGCAATTATGTAGTCCACTAAGGCGTTATAAACCTCAGGGATCATGCCTTTAATGACCTGCAACTCACTCACGCTAGCCATTGGGCCGTTAGCTATCGTTAGCGGCGGATCCAAGCGATCGTAATACTCCCCCTCTGCACCATTAAATCCAGTCGGGTCATCATCAGCATCAAGCCAATCAATTACAGCCTCAGTGAGCGCCTCAGCGTCATCGAGTGTCATATACTCTTCGTCATTAGCATTATAATAAGATGTACTACCCTCGTCATCATCACCGTCATCGCCGGGTTCTCTGATCTTTTTGTCGCGAGGCTCTGACCTAAATAGCCAATCTCTCTCAGCACCACTAATCGTCCCGGTAGCCAAATTAACAGTTCGCAACAAGCGAATAAAGCGTCGATGCGCTGGTGCATATTTGTCACAGATGCCTAAAATCTTGTTCTCCGGATCAGGAAGCTGCTCCATTAAACTATTAATGTTAAAAAGGCTGAGTGCATCATCAACATTACCACTTATCCACCCACCTTCGTCGGTAGAGAACATTTGCTCCTGATTCCAGTCCTCATCGAAATAGTCCGCTAAAGTTCCGTCCTCACTATTATCCATTTCTGCGTCAGCCCTCAAAGCAAACTTGGCTAGCTGCTCGGCGCCGTCAATATAGGCTCGCGCTTGCATACCGTGCCAACGGTTAGCGCTACGGGCTAGAGTTAACTCAAAGCGCCAAGTGATATCCACTGAGATAGCCGTCACTAGCGCAACAATCATAATAGCCAATATCAACGCTACGCCCTTTTGTTTGCGGATATTGACACTCGGAATATTGCCTCTACGAGGACGTATGATCATGGCGGCTCTCCAATGATAGTCCCAGTACCAATGCCTCCTTCACCTTTGGGCAATGCAAATAAGCGCTTAAGCTCCCCTCGCCCTTCGATAATAATCGTGATTTCCAAGGCCATCGGCAATTCTCCGAATTTTCTTACGTCAGAGTCCTGAGGTAAGCGATCCACCCACGGGCCGGTATCAACTGTTTTTGCCCCCAGCCTTGGCATCGCTCTCACCATCACTTCGGTTACCCCTTTTATAAGTTTTTGCTTTTTAGCAAGCTCGACATCAGGGTTACCAACGTCAGTCCACGAATCACGCCAAAGTGTTTCATCTTCCAAGCGATAACCCACACGAATCAACTCAGAACGAGGCAGGTTAAGCGGGTTAGCATAACCACCACGTAAAAGCGTAAGCCAGTATGTGTCATCAGCATCTAGGGTCATTGCAGGGATCGGGTCACCACGACCACTCGGCTTCCTAGAAGCACCAACCACGTGACGCATATCCCCTTCAATC
>NVXL01000223.1 GCA_002746115.1 Alteromonadaceae bacterium | reverse complement strand
GCATCAGACGGTCTCGTGGCCGACAACAAAATCGGATTTTTCCTCAACAACACACAAGCCTCCGTCGTTAGCAGCACCTACGATAGCTACTTGAGCGTTGCCCAGGAAATTGCCGCATGGTCAGCAGATCGTAACTTCGCGCCAGCATTAGGTTGCGGCTCTAACTTTGACCAGTCCTGTGCGAATCGGTTTGTAAGCGACTTAGCACCAGAGCTTTTCCGCCGTCCATTAACGGCTGAAGAAATCAGTGACTACACCACACTCGCCAACGGCACGCAAACCAGCGGCGACGTTAAAGCCGGTATCGAGCTTGCGTTAACCGCAGCTCTATCGTCACCTCAGTTTATATATCGCCACGAAATTGGTGAATTCAACGCTGAAAACGGTGATATTACTAGCGACTCTTACGAGCTAACTTCTCACGAAATGGCGACCTGGTTAAGCTACACCTATACCGGTTCAGCACCTGATGAGAGCCTGCGACAAAAAGCCGATGCTGATCAGTTACGTGATGAAAGTGCCATTCGTATTGAAGCCCAGCGTTTGCTTAATCAAGCCTCAGCTAAAACCCTTATGGGCGACTTTGTAGGCAACTGGTTAGGCACCAACAAGCTTGTTAACAGCCCTAAAGACGCAATCCTATGGCCAGGTATTGAGGACGTTAAACCACACATGGCACAGGAGATCCGCGAGGTATTTTCCCATGTCATGCTTGACCCAGACGAGGAGTTCGCCAGTTTGTACGACGCTGACTACACCTTTGTTAACGCCACATTGGCCGCGCATTACGGTATCGACGGCGTCAGCGGAGATGCCTTCCAGCGCGTCACTACCAGTGACCGAGGCGGGATCTTAGCTAACGGTGCCTTTATGACACGCTGGGGTGAAAGTGTGGAAACCTCACCGATTCGACGCTCAGTACGTGTACGTCGTCGCATGCTATGTCAAGACCAGCCGGAGCCACCAGCCGGGGTTTCAATTGGTCGAGATGACGCTAACGATGAGCATGCTGAACTGCTCAGTGATCCCACAACCACCAACCGCATGAAGTACGCAGCACTTACAAGCGGTGAGGTATGTTCCACCTGTCACAGAGAGTGGATCAACCCAATGGGCTTTGGTATGGAAGACTTTGACACAGTAGGTAACCCTAGAACGGTGGATCGCCGAGGTGATGGCAACCTTATCGATGCTAGCGGTCAACTTTACGCGGCTAACAGCTTGAATGATAAATTCAACTCGATTCCGTTTGACGGCACCAAAGGGCTCGGCGCTTTACTGTCAACCCTACCAAGTGCACAGGCGTGTATACCGAAAAATCTGTTCCGCTTTATCATTGGTGTCGGCCATGATCAAATCGACAACAAAGTCATCGGTGGACCCACTCTCGACCCTGTCGAGAAGAACGGCTATGCCTGTGAGGTGGAAGATCTCACCAACACCATGCTTAACCAAAGTCCACGCTCCATGCTGGAAAGCATGAGCACAATGGAAACGGTTCGTTATCGCAGAGAGTGGGCGCGCTAAGCGTCTCCTTTTCTGTGATCATCACCCGCTTCACTACTGTATTTCACAAGCTTGGAATACCCGCGTGAAGCGCGTGACTGATAAACGTGGATAAAGAATAAAGGTTTAAAAAATGAAGCGATATAAAAATATATTCGATAAAGAACGTCGTGATTTGTTAAAACTCTTTGCAACTGCGGGCATTACTAAAGGCTTGCTACGTGCATCCCCCTTAGTATCCGGCATGATGCTGTCACGCCTAGCAGATGCTGCAGAAACAGCCCCCAACAAATCCGTAGTGGTTTACGTGCCCGGCGGCGCGCTCGGGGAGCACTGGTACCCTAATGAAGATTTATCTTCATTTCCGGAGATGTCACAACCCTACGAAAGCGTAGCAAGCGAATGCAACTTTCTTCGTAACATGACACAGCTCAACGGTGGTCATGGGAACATGCCCCGCATATTAAACACCGACTTCGCTGGCGATACTTTTGACGTCAACATTGGCCGAATTATTAGTGCTAATCACCCATTCTCCTATATCAACTTAGGGGTAATGAGTAACGGGCATGGGGAGATAACCCGTAATAACGGCGCACTGGTTCCTTTTGAAGACAACCCCTTCAACGCCTTTAACCGCCTATTTAACGCCAGCCCTGGCGACAATAGCCCACTGACCAGCGTGCTCGACCCTCATCGTAATGCGCTTACCGCCTTGCAATCCAAACTCGGTAATTACGAGAAACACCGGCTAGACCAACATCTGACCGCAATTGAGGAAACCGAGCAACGTTTGATCGCTTTAAGCGGCGGCCTTGGTGGCTCATGTGAGGAGACTCAAACCCCCGCGCCATTCGAACTGAGCAATGCAACCTTTACCCAGCAGGCCAAATTACAAGCCGATATTATTGCACTTGCGTTACAGTGTAATTTAACGGCTTCGGTCTCTCTGGGTTTCGGGAATCATCAGGGCGAACATAGCTTTCCTGAATTGAACTTCAAGGATAATTACCATTCCTCAATTCACGGCGGTGGCGGTGATAACCCCACCCAGACCTACCCTCATTACCGTGAGCTCCGTGCGCACGTGAGTTCACTCTCAGCTTATTTAATTGCAGCCTTGAAAGATAAAGGTGTATTAGATAGCACGATTGTTTGTGAAGTCAGTGATATGGGTCACGGTAACCAACATGGGAGCGAAAACGCCCCGATGATTATGGCTGGCGGTGGCGGCGCTATACAACGTGGCGTATCCAACGCAGGCAGCAGCGGCTTCAACCAGTTAAACATGCTTCATACGGCAGCTGTCGCTTTAAATGCGCATCAAGATCCGCTGTACAAAGGTTACGCTTCCAGTGTCATCCCAGGGGTATTGACCTAAGTTTCACGCAAGAAATAAGTACAGTGTAAGCACTATATAAGTACACTATCAGTACCACAAAGGCACCCAAAGCGAAGTTATTACTACTAGCTTTGGGTGCCTTTTTCATTTTCATTTTTCATTCTAACCCTATATCATCTCACCTAATTTAACCACTTTACTTACTCGCCATTCGACTCAAAACACCATGACAGAACAAGCCCCGATTTACCTCTTTGCCGATAGCCAGCCCTTGTTTTTAACTAAAAATGGCACGCCTTTTCTTGCAAGTATCACTGAACACATTACTAGCGACACCATTAAAGCCGCATACATAGGTGCCTCAAACGGTGATGAACCTGTGTTTTACGAAATATTTACCGCCGCAATGGACAGCATAGGTATTCACGACTGCCGAATGATTTCTGCTTTATTTGAACCGGAAGATCAAGCCTACCTTGCCAGTGCCGACGTTATTCTGCTTGCAGGAGGCGACGTTACCTTAGGCTGGAAGACTTTTCAGGCGGTGGGATTAGAAGAGGCTATTCGAGCCCGCCACCATGCAGGCGCAGTACTTATCGGTGTTTCAGCAGGTGCCATCCAACTTGGAATGCGCGCATTGACTAGCGAAACAAAAGCGCCTGAAACCGACATTATTAATACCTTTCAAATTATCCCTTTTTGCATAGGTGCGCATGAAGAAGCCGATGATTGGCTCGGCTTGAAAAACTTAGTGACACATACAAAAGGTTGGCGACGCGGATTAGGCATCCCCGCTGGCGGAGCTCTGATTTGTTATCCGGATCAAAGCTTTGAAGCACTCCACCAACCGATACAAGAATTAATTTACCTTGAAGAAGGCAAGGTATTGAAAGAAAGCTTAATCATACCTGAGCGATAAGCCTCAGAGTCATAAACCGGTTTTGTCGCAAATAAATCGCATTGGCATTTTTTACGCCCTAGATGCGACAAAACCCAAATTAACGCCCCAGGAAATTACTGCAAAATCACGCTATTTAAATTAACTGGGCTTGTGCCTACAAACGGAATATCCCCCACCAAAGCATCAATCACAGCGTTGCCCGACTGAGGGTGACGACTATAAGTATTAATTTTTATCGGTGCTTTATTTAAATAGTAATTAACATAATAGGGATTACCAAAAGACATGGCGATAAGCTTCTCTGTAGGAATTAAATTTACCGTCCAAGTAGCGATCGCAGGATCCCCCTTTAACATCGCAGAGCCCGGTGGCGAAAAAACGCAATCACAAAAAGCCACAATCACCTTATCGAACTGATCAAAATACTCCAGCTTATGCTGCCATTCATAAGGGTGGGGATTGTGTATCGTCTCAGAAACATCAAAGCCCTTTGCTCGCAACAAGTCTATAAGGTAGGTCATTTCAGCACTGATGTTATCGTAGCCAATACTAATCAAGGCTATTTTTTTATACTTTTCTGAAGTAATCGGAATTTCACTATACATATCAGAGACCAAAGTCACCGATTTTTGGGTTATTTCCAACGGCACACTTTTATGTACTGCAATATCTTTATCTGATAATTCGCTATAAAAAACCGGCGGCTTATCAAGTAAGCCATATTGCTCACGCACACCCCATATTCTCTCTACCGCATCATCTAAGCGCGACATTGGTATTTCACCACTTAGAATACGCGCCTCCATCTCATCCATAAACTCCAACTTGGGCCACAGCAGCATATCAACGCCGGCCTTAAACGCTTGAATTGCAATTTCTTGTGTATCACGATAAAACCCACCAATACCACCCATGTTAAGCGCGTCAGACATCACCACGCCATTAAACTGCATTTCACCTTTTAGTAAATCGACCAATATTTCACGCGACAATGTCGCCGGAGGTAACAGGCCTTTAATAGTTTCTTTTTGGTAAGCCGGAAAATTCATATGGCCGACCATAATACTCGGGGCGCCGTCATTAATCAGCTTTTGATACATGCTGCCAAAACTTGCATTCCACTCGGCCATTGAGAGCGTATTGCTTGAGGTGGTGAAGTGTTGGTTTTTCATCGAAACGCCATCACCGGGGAAGTGCTTAATAGTACTAATCACTCGCTGTTGACTTAAACCGGCTAGTTGCGATTTCAACAAGGGGTAGGCACGCTCGACATTACCGGCGATAGCCCGTGTACCAACTAAAGCATTCAAGGGGTTAACATTTAGATCGACCACAGGGTTAAGCAACCAGTTAACCCCGAGGGCTTTCGCTTCGCGCGCGACCACCTCACCATAACGTCGCGACAGCTCCTGCTGATTAGCCGCTCCAAGCGCCATCTCGCTTGGCATGGAGGTAAAGTCATGATAAGCATCGCCAACACCAAGTTCAAAGTCTTCCGATATAATTAGAGGGAAGCGAGAGGCATCAACATAAGGCTGCAAGGTTCGAAGGATATTCGGTACAACATCTGACTCAGGCTTATGAGCTGAAAACCGCCACGGTGGCGCAAAAACACCGCTAATAGGGTATTTCTTTATCATTTCTTCGATACTGCCGTACCTATTCGTATCATGCTCGTTTTCAATCAAAATAATCATAGTTTGACCGATCTTTTCTCTCAGCGTTAACTTCTTCCAGCCTTGATCTTTTGGCGTAAAATTATACGCCTTAGCCTCTGCTCGCTCTGCAGATTTTTGCTTGAGTGGACTTGCGTGAACAGCTATCATCGGCAGTATTAGCGAGCACAAAACACCTATCTTAACAGCACTACCAATCATTTTATTAGTCAACATATATTAAGTCTTTTAATTTTTTAATCGTTTTATTTTTAAATGATTTTTGTACGAAAATAATTTTCACACAAAACCGAACTAGGGGAAGATTTTATACACTAGAAATAATCCGGTGATTAAGCCAAGCGGGGCGCCAGAGTAAATACCATATAAAAACCGGTGTCAACCTTAAAGTACGACGCCAAAGTAGGAAACAAACATTCGGCTTTAAAGTTGCATTTCAGATGCATCAATGTATAATCAAATCACAGCCTTGCCGGATGACAGCCATGCAACTCACACAATTTACCGATTACAGCCTGCGCACACTAATGTACCTCAGTTATCGAGACCGCAGTTCACCGGTCACCATATCTGAAATTGCCGAGCAGTTTCAGCTACCGCGCAACCACCTTGTTAAAGTGGTGAACAAACTCGGTAAGCTCGGCTGGATTGACGCAACTCGCGGGCGTAATGGCGGTCTACGCCTAGCCGTACTGCCGGAACATTTAACCCTTGGACAAATACTGCAAGGCGTTGAGCAGTCCACCGAGCTGATCGATTGTGAGAAAAGTTATTGTCGCTTACGTGGCGGCTGCAAGCTCAAAGACATCCTAGACCAAGGCCTCAAACGCTTCTATCAGCACATGAGTGAGTACACACTTGCAGACCTTGTTGATAAGCCTACCGGCACTAAAATTGAGGATATGCATAGAATTTGGACATCAACCGAATAACTTAAGCTGTTGTTTTTTTACCCTTAAAGTTGCATTTAAAATACAACTTAAAATACATTTTAACTGGAGATTCCCATGATTTCAAAAGAGTCACTTCCCTATATCAAAGCGTCAGTCCCGGTTTTACGAGAGCACGGCCTCACCATTACTACCTTATTTTATAAAAACATGTTTGCAGCACATCCAGAACTGAAGCACCTATTTAGCCGATCCAGCCAAGCCGGAGGCGCTCAGCAACAAGCCTTAGCCGGTGCCGTCTATGCTTATGCGGACAATATTGAAAAACCCGAATTTCTATCTAGCGTGCTAAACCGCATCGCCCACAAACATGCGAGCCTAGGCATTAAACCCGCGCAATACACCATTGTAGGCAAGTATTTATTAGGCGCCATCGCGCAAACTCTAGGCGATGGCGCCACTCCAGAGTTGCTCGATGCTTGGGACGAGGCCTATTGGTTATTAGCCGGTGAATTAATTGCTATGGAAGCACGCCTATATCACGAAAAAGACATCTCCCCCAGCACCAGCTGGCGTAACTTGACCATTGCCGATATTCGTCGTGAAAGCGAGCATGTTTTATCCTTCTATCTAACTGCACCAGAGGGAGAATCCGTAGGCGACTTTATTCCCGGCCAGTACCTCTCAATCGCACTGACCTTTAAAGAGTTAGAGCTGCAACAAATTAGGCAATACAGCCTATCCGATGCACCAGGAAAAGACAGTTTACGTATTTCCGTAAAAAGCGAGATTGGTGACGACCTCAAAGGACTGCCCGACGGCTTAGTATCTAACGGTATGCACGCACTTAAGATTGGTGACAGCGTCATGGCCAGTCAAGCTTATGGTGATTTTGTTTTGCCAGAAAAAGTACAGAACCCAGTAGTGCTCATCAGTGCAGGCATCGGAATTACTCCATTTATATCCATGCTCAACACCTTAAAAGCCAGCGCCACCAAACACGCGGTACGGTTTTTACACGGCGCACGCCAACCAGACGCTATCGGTTTTAGCCAGGAGCTAAGCCAAGCGCGCAATGAGATGGAAGATTATAAGGATTACTTTTTCTTTAATAAAAATGACGGCAGCGGCAGTAACGACAACAACGACACTTACCACGCAGAACATGGAAATGTATTTTCAGGACAAATGCACCTACAGAAAGTGCCGGAAGTGGTAGACCCAAAAGCCTCATTTTACCTCTGCGGACCACTGCAATTTATGCGTGTTATTCGTCGACAGTTATTGGATTTTGACATCCCTGCTGAGAATATTCATTACGAGGTATTTGGACCGGATTTATTTCGCACTTGATTATCAGCCTTAATCACAGCGTGCCGTAGATTATATTTTAAGATCCGAGGTTCGAGTTATCGAACCTCGGATCTTAATACCTCATTATCACGCTTCACACATCATTATTGTTATTATTGATGTCATTTTTATGCCACCAATAATAAAGCACCGGCAAAACCAACAAGGTCAACAACGTAGACGATACAACCCCGCCAATCACCACCGTAGCCAATGGCCGCTGCACCTCAGCACCAGTACCAACATTCAAGGCCATCGGCACAAAACCTAAGCTTGCCACCAAGGCCGTCATTAGTACCGGTCGTAAACGCACCATTGCGCCTTCAACCACTGCGCCATAAAGCTCACTGTTATCACGCCATTGCTCACGAATAAATGACAACATCACCAATCCATTCAAAACTGCAACGCCTGATAGCGCGATAAAACCCACGCCAGCAGAAATGGACAGCGGCATATCACGCAACCATAAAGCGAACACGCCACCGGTTAACGCTAAAGGCACACCAGTAAAAATAATTGTCGCATCTTTAATCGAGCCAAAAGCCATGATTAACAAAGCCATAATGATTAACAAGGTAATTGGAACTACTATGGATAAACGCTTACTTGCCGACTCTAATTGCTCAAAAGTACCACCATAGGCTAACCAGTATCCACTCGGTAAATCCAACTCCTGCCTTAGGCGTTGCTTCACTTCATCCACAAATGAGCCTAAATCCCGGCCACGTACATTGGCCGTTACCACAACACGGCGCTTGCCGTTTTCACGGCTGATTTGATTCGGCGCAGGCACCATGGCCACTGTGGCGACCTCAGCTAAGGGCACATAACTAGCATTGGGCAGTGGGATGGGTAATTCACCTAGACGTGCAATATCAGTGCGAATTTCTTCCGGTAAACGCAGCACCAAATCAAAGCGCCGGTCCCCCTCGTAAATCATACCCGCTTTCTCACCACCGATTGCAGCTGCGACGTAGTCTTGCAAATCCGTCACATGCAAACCGTATTGCGCCAAGGCCATGCGTTTTGGCTGTATCGATAACATCGGCAAATCTTTGACCGGCTCGACCTTCGCGTCTGCAACGCCATCGATCGTTTGTAAAATCTTTAAAATTTCCTCTGCTGAAGTCACCAGTTGCGCCAAATCATCACCAAATATTTTCACGCCTAGATCGGAGCGCACACCTGAAATTAACTCATTAAAGCGCATCTGGATGGGCTGGGTAAATTCATAATTATTACCCGGCAATTGACGCACTGATTTTGCCATTTGCGCCACTAGCTCTGCCTGAGTCAAGCTCGGGTCAGGCCATTCGCTACGCGGTTTTAACATCACAAAGTTATCCGCAACGCTTGGCGGCATTGGATCCGTAGCCACATCTGGCGTACCTATTTTGGCAAAGACTTTATCTACTTGGGGAAATTCGTTTAAACGCTCCTCCAATAATAATTGCATAGACACGGCTTGATCCAAACCAGTACCCGGAATACGCATCGCATGCATGGCAATATCGCCCTCACTTAATTGCGGAATAAATTCCGAGCCTAAACGTGTCGACAACCAAGCACTACTTGCCACTAATAGAAAAGCAGCTGAGACAACCCACCAACGTAATTTAAGCGCTGTAATTAATAAGGGACGATAAAGTGATTTGCTGGCTAAAATAACCCGCGATTCCTTTTCACTCACCTTGCCACTCATAAATATGGCCACGGCTGCAGGCACGATTGTGAGGGATAAAACCATCGCAGCAATTAAGGCCATCACCACAGTAGCCGCCATCGGCTGGAACATTTTACCTTCGACGCCGGTAAGGGAAAACAGCGGGATATAGACCACAGTAATAATCGCGATACCGAAGAGACTTGGCCGAATGACCTCATTAGTCGCTTCATAGACAAGGCTTAAACGTTCTTTTAGCGGTAATATTCGACCATTTTGGGCTTGCGATTGCGCCAAGCGGCGGATGGCATTCTCGACAATAATCACCGCCCCATCGACAATTAGACCAAAATCTAAGGCTCCCAAGCTCATTAGGTTAGCCGATACACCTGTTTTCACCATGCCACTAATGGTAATTAACATCGCCAAGGGAATAACAGCAGCAGTAATTAATGCCGCACGTACATTGCCTAGCAATAACAGTAACACCACGATGACTAGCAAAGCCCCTTCAATAAGGTTTTTTTGCACGGTCGCAATGGTATTGTCTACTAAGGTAGTACGGTCATAAACAGCTTCAAGCTTAATACCCGGCGGCAAGCTGGGCTGAACTTCGGCGAGTCGCTGAGCAACAGCGCGCGCGACTGTGCGGGTATTTTCTCCGACTAGCATCATTGCTGTACCCAAGACCGTCTCGCGCCCATCACGCGTCGCGGCACCAGTGCGTAGCTCTTTACCAATACCCACACTGGCAATATCCGCGACCGTTACTGGGCTGCCATCGATGAATTTAATCACCACTTGTTCAACATCACTCAGGGTTTTCAACTGCCCTTCTGAGCGCACTAATAACTGCTGGCCATTGAGCTCAACATAACCTGCACCACGGTTACTATTACTGCCTTGCAGCGCGGTATTAATATCCTGCAAAGAAATACCAAAGTTCAACATGGCGCGAGGCTTCGGGGTGACGTGATATTGCTTCACATAACCACCAATGGTATTTACTTCAGTGACGCCTGGAACAAGGGCGAGCTGCGGCTTAATCACCCAGTCTTGCAATTCACGCAGCGCCGTCGAGTCGTAGGCTTCGCCATTGGCTTGCTTGGCGCCAACTTCAGCCTCAATGGTATACATAAAAATTTCACCCAGACCGGTAGCAATCGGCCCCATTTCAGGCGATAAGCCGTCTGGCAAAGTATTTTTAATAATACTTAAACGCTGATTAATTAAATTACGCGCAAAATACAGATCAGTATCTTCACTAAATACCGCTGTGACTTGGGATAAGCCATAACGCGATAATGAGCGGGTATAAATCAAGCCAGGTAAACCTGCCAGCGCATTCTCCACGGTAAAGGTAATGCGCTGCTCAGCCTCCAGCGGCGAATAGCCCGGTGCTTCAGTATTGATTTGCACTTGAACATTGGTAATATCTGGTACGGCATCAATTGGCAATTGTTGATAACTCCACAACCCACTTGCCAGTATTACCAGAGTGAACGACAGCATTAACCAACGCTTATCAATCGCCGTGCGTAAAATCGCTTCAATCATGATGAGCCTCCTAAGGCTAAGCCACGCTTAATGATCATGGGAAGCCTCCGACTTTTCGATATCGGCTTTAATTAAATAGCTATTACCCACCACATAACGGTCTCCAGGGTTTAATCCGGCTAATACCTCGGTGACCTTGTCGTCAACCTGCCCAAGCGTAAGTGGGCGTATTTCGTAGGTATTGCCAATCTGGATAAACACCACCTTCCAATCACGAAAGCGCTGCAGGGCACGATTATCCACCACAAGGTCAACCTCGCGGGTTTCTATCTCCACCAGCCCTTCGACCATCAAGTTCGGTGACCACTCGCCATTGGTATTCTCAAGCGGCACTCTTGCAATAACAAAGGGCTCTGTGCCACTACCGGGTAGAATATGCTTGATCTCGGAATTCACGCTTAGGCCTGGGATTTTAACCCTCACATTTTGCCCCTTAGAAAAGTGCTGACGCTGACTCGGGAATACTTGCAACTGTGCCCACAGAAGACTGTAATCCACAAGGGTAAGCAGGGTTTGCTGACCAGCAAGCTCACCGGGGTTCGCATGACGATTGCTAATCACGCCATCGAACGGGGCTTTAATTTGATAGCGACGTAGGCTCTCGTTGGACTCGATCTCAACTAGAACATCGCCTTCTCGTACAAAGTCGCCAATATTAGCGGCCACATTGAGAATACTGCCAGGAAAACGTGCCCGAATATGACTGAGCTTGCCGGGGTCGACAGATGTTTTCCCGTAGAGCTTAAGGCTATGGCTAACCGTGCCAGTACCGGCAATTGCAGTGATGATATTAGCGCGATCAGCAATGCTCTGGGCGATTTGCACGCGCCCCTCATAGGACTCAAACTCCCATTCGAGTTGTTGTTTTTTGTGCGTGAGCTTGACGCTAACGTCAAAAGAATGCGGCTCTTCCACTACGCCATCACCGAGCCAATAATCCGCCCCTCTATTAAATTTAATAATATCAACTTGGCCACCTAATCGCGTGAGCGATACTTCTAACTGAGCACCAGTACCGCTACCCACTTGCTTACCATGGTCACTAATCCAAGCACGGTATTGCGGTGCGACACCTTGCTCATGAATTTTCAACTCGAGGGTAATATCGCCTTTATGAAAGAGCTTGCCGCCATTTGGCCCCTTGGCGTCTTCAGCTTCATCATGATCTCCGTGTCCACCATGGCCATGATCGTCATGCTCCTCCTCATGCCCTCGGTCGACTTCTTCATCGTCATGCCCTTCATGCGCCTCGTCATCATCGGCACTACTATGATCCGCCATAGCACTCGGTAGGATTAGGCTTAACGACAACAGCAAACAACTCAAGCCTAAAAATGACTGAACTATGTGTAATAAAAATAATAAAGGCTTCATGATTCAGCTCCTTCTGTTTGATTATTTATGGGATAAAACCCTTGAGAAAGTGGCGCGGTAGTCAGTTGTTCAATTTCAGCACCATAGTGTAACGCGCTACTTGCACTGTCGATTAATGCGCGCTGCGCCTGCTGTAATTCTTGCAATGCACCAACATAATCAAGGTAACGGTAACGCCCGCGCTGGTAGGCAAGTTCGGTCGCCGCTAAGGCTTCGGTTAACGCGGGTATAATCACTTGCTGTAATCGGCGTGTACGTTCAATAGCTTGCTGACGGAGGTTAAACGCACGGTAAAGCTGGGTATGTATATTTAATAAAGCCAGCTCTTTCGCTATTTGGTCTTGCTGGTATTGGCTTTGCGTCTGCGCGATATTATATTGATTACGCTTGTCGGCAAATAAAGGTACGCTTATTTGTGCGACTAATGCAGTATCGCTACTCTCTTGCAACTGCCTTAAACCAACAGACCATTGCATATCAATACGCGACTGAGTTTTAGCGAGTCGTAATTTTGCCTCGCTCAAACGTTCATTGGCAGCAAGCACCAACATAGAAGGATTGTTTTTTACGCCTTGAAACAAGGTGTCAAAATCCACGTCGTCATCAAAGTGATATAAATCCCCCTTAAACACTTCAAATTTAGGCTTGCGCTCCAGCCAAAATGCAGCCATAGCATGACGTAGGTAATTGAGCTGTTGCTGTTCATTTAAATAGCTTAATTCCGCTTGTGCAGCGGCAGATCTTGCACGTAACACTTCCGCCGCTGGCGCAGCTCCGGCCTTAGCACGCAGTTTAAGATCACCTAATGTTTTCAAAGCTTGCTGATGCACTTGTTGAGCTAATTTAAGGCGCTCTTGTGCCGCGAGCCCATCAATAAATAAGCGTGTAATATTGCCGAGTAAAGCCAAAGCCTGCACTTGTTGCTCGGTTTGCAACAAGGCTTTACGACTGGCAACCGTGCCGATACGCGCCTGGCGCTTACCCCCCATTTCCAATACAGAAGAGAGTGCAATGGTAAACTCTGCACCATCAACCCCACTAAGCTCACCACTACCGGCAAAGTTCTCTGCACTTAGATCAAGTCCGAGTGCCGGCCGCATTTTCGCACGACTTAAGGATGCGCTAAGCGCTTGGTCGCGCAGAGTAAAGACTTGTAAACTCGGGTGATGTTGGAGGCTACGCTCGATGGCATTATGCAGCACTAAACCTTCTTCTTCCCCATGAGCGTGCGGTAAGAACCAGCTTAAAAATACAGCCAAGGGCAGCTGTAACAATAAAAATTTCTTAGATTTAAAATCGCTAATTTTGATGACACTTGCTTTAGAATATCTGAGCGCTAAAGAATAGAGGCTCAACTTATCGGGTACTAATTGATATAACATGACTACATTCCGCTAGGGATTTTAATCGGCCTACTTAATAAGTATCTACTAGTATTAGCCTAGGGCTAATATGTGCATAGAATAACAACGCAAAATAAAATTCTGCTTCAACAGGCGGTTGGGGTGTGTTTATAGCGGGTTAAGCGATGGGAGGGCGTAACAGAGGGAGGGTCAGCGCACTTAGTGCGAACTGGTGAAAGTCACCTAAGTTTTGCTGCTTGCTAGCAAAGGGGAGTAATGCGGACGCGCTCATTAAATAATTAAGCTTTGTACCGTGACAATGGCAGCAGTGATGACAATCCGGCTCCCCATTGGCATCAAGCTCGGCGCTAATATCAAGTGCAGAGCCTGTATCAAACTCGTAACTGAAGTTATTGTGCATGTGTTGATGGTGATCTGGGTACGAATAATCCAAGGAGGCATAATCGTGCTGCTCAAACTCACGATGGCCAACGCCATCTTGATGAAAGCGATGCTCATCCGCCACAACAGCCAAAGATTGCATAGCAATCAGTAACAGTAGGAGATAAGTGGTGCACCGTCGTTTCATAACCGTCGTTTCATAAATGTTTACTAGTCATTTAAGCGTGTTTGCCCAACAAACAGACATACCAGAGCTAAGTATAGTGCATCCCGTTATCTAGCGATACCGCTATGCCTGTGATCCGCCAGTAAGGGCTAATAGTCATAGCGAGACATATGCCGATTAAAGCCTGTGCTACACTGCACGCAAACTAATACCCTGAATTTGAGACCCTGAGGCTGCGCCATCATGTCCACATTGCCCCTCTCCAAAATCATGCTAGTTGAAGATGAAGCGGATATTCGCAAAATTGTAGAAATCGCTTTAAAAAATGTCGGCGGTTTTGAGGTTGCCCTATGCGAAAGCGGCGCGCTAGCGGTCGATATAGCAACGACGTTTAATCCCGATCTTATCTTGCTCGACGCTATGATGCCAGAAATGGATGGGCCTGCAACACTCAAAGCCCTGAGAGCCAACGACAACACAAAAAACATTCCAATCATGTTTATTACCGCCATCTTAGCCCAGCAAGAACGCGAGGCATTTAAAGCCATGGGCGCCATCGAGGTAATTGCGAAGCCTTTTGACCCGATGACACTCGCATCTCAGGTGCGTACACTGTGGAATCAAAATCTTTGATGCTCACTTTTGAAACTTATAGCTTTTGAAACTTATAGCTGAGGAAGGGAGACAATGCCGGAATCCATCGAGCAGCAGTTAGAGCAATTACAAAAAAACTACCTCGCTAAGCTTGAGCTGGACCTACAAGCACTGAAACGGTATTACCAGCAGCTCGCAGATCCAGCAGTGGAAAATAAAAAAACCACAGCCCTTATTAGCTTGCAACAGTTAGTACACAAGTTATCCGGCTCCGGCGGCTGCTTTGGCTTCCCCGATATATCAACATGTTCTGAGCCACTAGACACCTACTTACTGGCGCTAATAAACAATAACGAACAATGCCAAACAGAAGGTATCTCCAAATTAATTACGCCCCTATTCGCAGCCATTCAACAAGCGCTGAAAAAATAAAGCCTACTGGCAGGTAAACCTAAGCTATGAAAAAGCATTTGATCATGGTGATTTTCGCAATCTGCGCATTGAGCTACACCTTTTTTATCTCCCGCTCGATAAGCTTAGATGTCCACGAAAACATTTTGAAATTTCACCTTGAGCCCGGTCTTTATAACAATTATATAGAATACTTTAAAAATGCCGCTCAACAATCCGAAAGAGAACGAACGTTTATTTACCTAGCCTCTCTAGCCCTAATCCTGTCGGTACTAGCCACCTTTATTAAGCTAAATAAAACAGCTAAGACCTTAAGAGAAGGAAATAACTCACTAGAATCAATGGTGGCACTGCGTACCGCCGAATTAGTTGAACGCAACCAGCAGCTGAGCCATCAGGAAGAGGAGCGAAAAAGAGCCGAATCACAAGTACTGGAAGAACAAAGCCGAATGACGGCGATTTTTGACATCGCCATTAACGCCATTGTAACGACGGATGAAGCCCAAACTATTATTGATTTTAATCCAATGGCCGAGTCCACTTTTGGCATCAGCGCACAACAAGCCATTGGCCACACCCTTCCCTCGCTACTCATATCCTCAGACAGCTTAGATACTTTTCAACAGCTCATTCACCGCCTAGGCGATGAACAAAGCGAGGTGCAGACAGCAAAACAGATGAGCCATATCGACATCATGGGCAAGCGCGATAAAGACGGCAGCTTCCCGATGAAAGTACTCGCGAGTAAAAACACCGTAGCCGAATCAACGCTAATTACCTTGTTTATCGAGGATATGACGGACAGCCTGCGTATGGAGCGCATGAAAAAAGAATTCACCTCGATAATCTCTCACGAATTAAGAACGCCAATGACCTCTATTCAAGGCTCGCTTGGCTTAATCCTCGGCGGCGCCATGGGTGAAGTCCCTGAGGACATGAAAACCCTGTTAGATATCGCCTACAATAATGGCGAGCGCTTAGTCTTGCTGATTAACGACATCCTTGATGTAGAAAAATTCGAAGCCGGTGAAATGGCATTTGATATGGAAACCCTCTCGTTAACGCGCTTATCTTTACGCGCAATTGAGGAGATGCAAGGCTATGCAAGCAATTTTAAAGTCACTTTAATGTTTGACGCGCCAGCACCGGATATTTTTATTCGCGGTGACGATGCCAGGTTATTACAAGTATTCTCCAACCTAGTATCCAACGCGATTAAATACTCGCCAGAAGAAGGCTGGGTCGTCGTAAAATTGACTTTGATGGACAGTGGAGCCCCGAACAAACAGCGAGTAAAAGTTAGCATTATCGACCGCGGTTCCGGCGTACCCGAGGCTTTTCATACCACTATATTTGATAAATTCTCCCAAGCCGACTCCTCCGGAAGCCGCAGTAAAGGCGGCACCGGCTTAGGTTTAAACATTGCTAAAATGTTAATTGAGAAGCATCAGGGTACTATTGGATTTACGTCTGAGCCTAATGCAGAAACGGTGTTCTTTTTTGATTTTCCGGTGCTGTATACCGAGAAAGTTGAGGCGGATTTGGATTAGGGTTAAATCACGCAGGCCAAATGACTGTTTCATTGTCTGCTTCGAATAAACAACCACACTGAATTTCAGAAAGATAACCTGAATGAAACCAAAATAGCATGCCTAGCCCATCGTGATCTAAGCACTCAAGACTATCCTCTTCAGTCCATGTCCAGTCTTCAATTTTCGATATTTCGCTGGTAGCTTTTGCTAACAGACGCTTTACAGCGTCCTTTGGTAAGCCAAATAACTCTTTACCTAACAAACGATAACCCGACCCTAAAACCGTAATAACGCCCAAGCGATAATCATCGGCCTTATCAAAAGTAAAATTAAGGCCTCTGGAGAAGTACAGTAAATCACGAGTCCACTCACCAGAGCCTTCAAAACACTCCTCTTCATCAATTTGATCAGGCTTACCTAGAAGCTGTATTAACTCCTCGATTGTAATACCATATTTGATATCACCTAGCCCAATTCCGGGCTTAATATCCATCATTATCTTTTCCTAAATATTCTCAAGGGGCTACCCCACTATAGAGCGCCCAACAATTCCTGCTCTCTCAACGCCAAGGCGTCGGATAGTACCTCGTGAAGGTCTTCGATTACGAGGGGTTTAATCAAGTAAAAGTCCATGCCGGCGCTTTCGGCTTTTTGTTTATATTCCGAAAATGCGTGTGCGGTGAGCGCCACGATAACGGTGCGAGGCATCTTTTGCTCGGCTTCAAAACTGCGTATTTCCTTAGTCGCTGTGTAGCCATCCATATTAGGCATTTCACAGTCCATAATAATAACGGTGTAGGGCTCTTTGGCTCCGCGTACGGCATGCAAGGCTAGTGCGCCATCTTCGGCGTAATCGGCTTCGACACCAAAGCGCTTGAGCATGCCTTCGATAACCATGCGGTTAACAATATTATCCTCGACCACTAAAAAGCGTGCTTCGCTAAATTTATTCTTACTGCCGTTAAGGTCTTGCTCACCAACGGCTCTCATGATGCCGCTATGCACTCGAGTATTCTCCGTCTGACGTATCAAGGGTAAGCTTACCCAAAACGTAGCGCCCTGACCCAAGGCGCTCTTAACACCGATTTCACCACCGAGCAAATAAGCTAAGCGCTGATTAATACTTAAGCCTAAGCCTGTGCCACCGTATTTACGGGTAATGGAACTATCGGCTTGTTGAAATGCGGCAAATAAACTGGCTTGCTTTTCCTCTTCAATACCAATACCTGAGTCTGAGATCTCGATACGAAGGTTTAAACCCTGCTCTTCTTGCTCATCTGGGCGATCTCGATGATGCCAAGGTTCGAGTTTTAAAAGTAAACCTACCTCGCCATGCTTGGTAAATTTAAATGCATTGCCTAAAAAGTTAAGGATAATTTGTCGAATACGAGTAGGGTCGCTCACTAACGAATCGGGCAAGGCCTCGTCCACATGCACTGTTAAATCAATATCTTGCTTACTTGCGGTAACAGAAAAGAGCGAGGCGCAATCTTTCACCAAGGCGCGCAAATGGAAGGATTGGGACTCCAATACCATTTTATCGGCCTCTATTTTGGAGTGATCCAAAATATCATTAATAATATTCAGCAGGCTTTTACCGGAACAATTAATTACCTCAACATATTCACGCTGGCGCTCTTCTAGCGGGGTATCAAGGAGTAATTGCGCCATACCTAAAACACCATTCATTGGCGTCCGTATTTCATGGCTCATCGTCGCAAGGAACATGCTCTTGGCTTCACTTTCGGCTTTAGCTTCGAGTAATTTTTTATTATGCTCAACCTCTTCTTCTTTCGCCCTAAGCTGTATACGTACACTGTGCTCATGCTCGTCACGTGCCATACGCTCATTAACAAGCGCAATTTTTTGTGCGGATTCTCTAGCGCTACGCTCACGGCTAATTCTATCGCCAAGCGCAAAAGACAGTAATACTACCTCCATAGTGGCGCCGATTTGCCCTGCGTAGTTAGTTAAGAAGTTAAATTCTAAATAACCCGCCTTACTCAAGACCAACAACATCGCGCCAAAAACAAACCCAACCCAAGCCAGCGTGAAAATTTTTGCATGGCTGTAACCTTTCAACCAAACGCCAATACCGCAAGTTAAACATAGGCTGCAAACAAGTAATACGGGGAAGACTAAAATTTCAGCTGAAGTGCCATAGGGTAAAATAAAACTCAAAGGCAAGAATAATAGCATCGCAATAACGACGACAATGAAGGTGGAATGCATCTTAGGCCAATGCCGCTTTAAGCCCAAAAAGCTCATCGTGAACAAAGAGGCAAAAATACAAAAGGCACTCGATGATGCCAATATTACCCAACTAGAAGCCATAACAAGATCCGGCCAAAGGTATTGCGCGCCAAAGCCATGCTGGGCAACTTGAAAGCTAGTAGTGCTCACGACAAACGCCACATAAATCAGATAGTTCTTACTTCCTATAATGACAAACAAAAACAAATTATAAAGTATCATCACCAGCATCGCGCCAAAGAAAAGCCCTTGGATTAGTACGAACAACTGATCATGAGCTAAGAAATTTTCTGACTTCCATATGGCAATAGGCATCAGCAAGGGGTCACTGGTCTGCACGCGCATGACGAGCTGATACTGTGTTTCGGCTTTGAGCCGCATAGGTAAAATCATATGTCGATGCGCTAAGCGTCGCTCACCGAACACGAAGGCGTCGCCTGTCGGATAAAAGTCGATCACCTGCCCATTTTCCAGCAAATAGAAATCGACGTAGTCAAATAACGGCGCGCCAATAACCAACAGAAGGTTTTGATCCTCATGGGACTGATGATCAAAATTCACACGAAACCAGTACGGACGTGGATCAAAACCAAAAGTTACGGTGTCCGTTTGCAAGTACCGCCACTTCGACTTGTATTCCGCTACGTTCAGCAATTGCTCTAGACTTAACTCTGACGCCTCATTGTCTACCACAAAATACTGTAAATCGTGGCTTAAGTCGTAAGTCTCAAACGTAGAATCAAGGGTGACGACCCCTCTGGAGACTTCCATAGGGGGGCTAAGCTCAGCCGCGATGGCGGCTGGGCAGAAGATACAGCAACAAAGGAAGCACAAATACCGTATCAATAACATACTCAAACTCAAACTCAAACGAAAAGCCTACCTGAATTGGTGATTGGCTTTCTACCAATTAAAGTATAGGAAACTTTGCTGTTGCGGGTCGGCCCCTAAGGATTCAAGTCAAGACAGAGTATCGGCTCTCGCAGTGTCACCAATAACACTTTATTATTAGTGCTTTATTTGCCTAGCACGAAATGCACGACCTTTTAGCTTACCTTGAGTGATTTTATCCAGAGCCCGCTTGGCGACCTCACGCTTAACCGCGACGTAGGCTGCGTTGTCGAACATCTGTATTTTACCTACATCACTACCCTGAATCCCGTTCTCACCCGTCAAAGCGCCAAGAATGTCGCCAGGACGCACCTTTTGCTTCTTGCCACCATCAATCTGGATGGTCGTCATGGACGGCTTTCTCGGCTGATTACCCAACAAGCTGGTAGACGGCAAGCGAGCTGGCTGCACGGGACCGCCCAACAACTCATCAAGCATGGAAATTTTATAGCCGTCTTTGTCGTTAAATAAAGTCAGTGCCTTACCTTGACTACCTGCTCGCCCGGTACGGCCAATACGATGCACATGTATTTCAGTGTCATTAGCCATCTCGTAATTGATCACCAGATCCATATCTTCAATGTCTAAACCTCGCGCTGCAACATCGGTCGCTATGAGGATATTCGCACTTTTATTGGCAAAGCGAACTAAGGCGCGGTCACGGTCGCGCTGCTCTAGATCCCCATGCAATGCCACGACAGCAAAACCCTCATCTTGCAATGCGTCCGCAAGGTTTTGGGTGTCACGCTTAGTTCTACAAAAAACCAAGCAAGACTCGGGCTTGTGGTGTAACAAAAGTAAGCGTAAGGCTTGCTCGCGAGATTGCTCTGTTGTGATTTTAAAGAACTGCTGCTCAATGCTGCTATTGTCGTGGCGGGATTCAACCTTGACCATCGTAGCGTTGCGAGTCACTCGATCCGCAATCGCTTTAATTTGAGGCGGAAATGTCGCGCTAAACAGTAAGGTTTGACGCTGTTTGGGTGCCGCATCGACAATAGCGTCAATGGCGTCCTGAAAGCCCATTTCCAACATACGATCAGCTTCATCGAGAATCAGAATATTAAGGTGTTCGAGGTTCAAGTTACCCTTGCGTAAATGCTCATCCAATCGTCCGGGCGTACCCACGACGATATGCGCACCATGCTCTAGAGAGCCAACCTGAGGGCCAAACGGCATGCCGCCACACAAAGTCAGTACCTTGATATTATGGATAGCGCGTGCAAGCTTACGAATCGCCGTTGCAACTTGATCGGCAAGCTCACGCGTTGGACAAATTATCAAAGTCTGAACACGAAACTGCTTAACTTTTAATAACTGTAATAAACCCAGGCCAAATGCGGCGGTTTTGCCGGAGCCAGTTTTGCCCTGAGCAATCACGTCTTTACCGTCTAAGATGAGAGGTAGGCTTTGCTCTTGAATGGGAGTCATCTCGGTGTAACCGAGGGAGCTTAAATTTTCTAACAAGCCGCTATGCAGCTTTAGGGTGGAAAAGGCGCTATTGCTCAATATGTAACCTACATTTATAGGATCAAAAAAGCGCTTAGTTTACCACGCCAACCCACCTTTGGCGCGCTCTTTAAACTGAAGGGTCAGTGCCGAAGGTAACAATAGCGATCCGGTAGTCAAGCGCGTGCTGGCTGGTTTTGATAGAATGCGCGCCATTACACGCCGGTTCACAAATTCTAACTCACAATTTTGTCGACTGTAATCCACCTACCACAGTTATATAGCCCACTATGTTTAACCTGATTAGCCGTTCAAGTCCAAACTTGAAAAATGATTTATTATCAGGCATTACCGTTGCCTTGGCCTTAGTGCCTGAAGCGGTTGCCTTTGCTTTTGTTGCCAACCTCCCCCCCATGGTAGGGCTTTACGGCGCGTTTATGATGGGCTTGATCACAGCCATCATTGGCGGACGCCCCGGTATGATTTCCGGCGCCACCGGCGCCACCGCTGTTGTGATGGTCGCGCTGGTGGCCATCAACGGCATTGAATACTTATTCGCATGTCTTTTGTTGGTAGGCCTTTTCCAGATAACCGCCGGCGTATTACGCCTAGGCAAATACATCCGTATGGTGCCTCACCCGGTGATGCTAGGCTTTGTTAACGGTCTAGCAATTGTGATCTTTTTAGCCCAGCTCGGCCAATTTAAAGTGGCTGACGCCAATGGCGTGATGCAATGGATGCAGGGCGAAATGCTTTACACCATGGGCGGTTTGATCTTTTTGACCATGATGATCATTCATTTCCTACCTAAACTGACTACCGCTGTGCCGTCTTCTTTGGTTGCCATCGTCGCAGTCACCGTGATGGTACCGGTACTCGGCCTTGAAGCGCGAACCGTCATTGATTTTGTTAGAGACATGTTACCCGCTGAAGAAGCACTCACCGCAACGCTAAAAGGTGGACTCCCAACATTCCACATTCCAAACGTGCCATTCAACTTTGAAACACTTAAAGTTATTCTGCCTTACAGTATTATTATCGCAGGTGTCGGCCTAATCGAATCACTGCTAACGCTGACACTTATTGATGACCTAACCAATACCCGTGGTCGCGGAAACCGTGAGTGTATCGGTCAAGGCGTTGCTAACTTTACCAACGGTATTTTCGGCGGTATGGGCGGATGTGCGATGATCGGCCAAAGTATGATTAACATTAACTCTGGCGGTCGCGGACGATTATCAGGAATTAGTGCAGCGTTATTCTTATTGGCGTTTATTTTGTTCGGCGCAATGCTAATTGAAATGATTCCACTCGCCGCACTTGTTGGCGTAATGTTTATGGTAGTGCTGGGTACCTTCGAATGGTCATCGCTTCGTATAATGCGTAAAATTCCACCAAGCGATGCTTTTATTTTAATACTAGTTTCAACCGTCACAGTATTTGCCGACCTCGCCATTGCCGTTGTTGTCGGTGTTATTGTCTCGGCCTTAGTATTTGCTTGGAAGCACGCCCAACACATTAATGTTGAGACTTACATTAACGAAGAAGGCAGTAAGGTATACGAGTTACGCGGTGCGGTATTCTTTGGTTCAGTAGCGAACTTTAAAGAACTCTTCAACCCAGAAGAAGACCCTGACGATGTGATTATCGAGTTCCAACGCTCACGCGTTAGCGATCACTCAGGCATTGAAGCGCTGGATACTTTGGCAGATAAATATTTAGCCTTAGGCAAAAAACTTCACCTTCGCCACCTTAGCCCTGAGTGTGTTGAGTTACTTAAGCGTGCTGGTGACTTGTGCGAGAAGAGTGTGATTGATCCTAAGTATCATGTTGCTTCGGATGAGTTAGGTTAGAGTTTTATATTTAAATCAATAAAACCAAATACGAGCCTAAGATAGGAAAACACCTAACTTAGGCTCGCTATAATATTAATTAAAAGAACAATAAGGGCTCAAGGAAATCCTTCCAGCCATTCAAACTAACGGCTTCAGACATAAGCAAACGCTCTCCAGATAACGTGCCGAGGCTACCTTTGCGCACCTAAGGACTGAACAGGGCTCAAGCCATGATTATAAGGATCACCGCAAAGCGTCTTTTCCGGAATAGATTTAGCGCACTTAGGAATTTTTCCGCTGTATTTAATCAAGGCCTTACCCTTGCAGTAAGCAAAATGATCCGTCGCATTGCGCATACCAACAAGACTCCCCTCACGATCAAACCAACGCACTTCCCTACGATCAATATCACCATCAAAATCAAAATAAGAGAAATCATCACAACGACCAACAACAGCACCATTACAACTGACTAAAACTCCATCCCCTGACGCGTCTAAGGCCTGCTGAAAAACTCTTACGTTCTCATCCAAGCTAACACAGCTATTATCGGCCTCGCACGTCAAAGGTTTTGCTTCATAACAGACGCATTTACTGGGGTTATTTTTGTGGCATAAAAGCGATTGGTCTTCATTCACTTTGGATAATTTAAACCCCAGAGACTTTAACTCCTGATCATTGTAGTAACCAGTAGAGCTTACATTTGGGCTGAGATTCCCTCCGCTACAACTTACAAACAGCGCGAAGGTCAGCAGAAAAAAAGTGATTTTTAATGGCATCGAATGCAACTCTTTTATGTATACAAGCACTGCGTCATCTGGTTTAACGCGTAATTTTGGTGGTGACATGAATGTTTTTCGCCACCTCATTCATTGTTCTAGGGTAGTGAATCTGCTTGCTGGCTTTCCAGTCACTTCCCGATGTCACACTACCCTTACTCAACAAGGTTGTCATTGCAAGACGCCATGGATCAGCATCTTTTAAGCGCAGCACCATACCGCTTCCCATGATGGAACTCTTGTCTTTATCTGTAATACCGTAGCACGGCTTAATATTCGTATTCGCATTAGTCGGGCAATGGGCCTTGCCGACATCAACATGAGGCAAACCCAGCAAATGCCCGACCTCATGAATACCGCCTTTCTGCATAATTGCACCACCGGCACTATCACGAGCTTTTACTGTAGGGTTTAGGTCAAGGTTGTCATAAAGCCGTGAGTGGGAGCCAAAGAATTTTTCCGACGGGTCAAGCCTGACAACATCAATCGTATAATGAGAGCGAGTGAAGAAGGATGCATCTGAGGCTTTCAGCTTGAAGTAGCAGTCGATATTAGGTCGGTATTTTGTACCGCCATCATCGAGCTCTAGCTCTGAGAAATTATTAAGTAACCAAAATTTTTGACTCCAAAACTGCTCCGACGACTTAACGAAGCTCGCCTTCCAATTAAGCCACTCGGCATCCGTCCACTTTACAATTTTCCGGCTTTTTCTTGTAGGGTCACCATAGTCGTGATACGTGCCTGTAGCGCCCTTTTTGGGATTAATCCGCCTAAACTCTAAGCACAAGGTTAATGTTAGCTTGGCATTTATATATCGAGTACAGACATCAGTGTTTAACTCCGCATTCCAACTCTTGCGGCTCACAGTTTTTTTCATACGGTATTACCCTTCCCGAAATATACGACACAGTATAAGCGGCAAGAATACACAACACGTACAATGATGT
>NVXL01000222.1 GCA_002746115.1 Alteromonadaceae bacterium | reverse complement strand
CTTCCAATGCACCCAAATTAAGGTTTACATCTTGAGCTTCCAGCTCAATTACATCAATAAGGTCAGAAGCCTCAGTTAAAATCTCAGCAAGCGTCACGGCGGTACTATCCACCACTTCAGTATCAGCAAGCCCGCCATTATTAACATACTGCTCATAAAAACGCTGTACCGCAATATCAACCGTCAAGGTATCATCGTCAGCCATTAGCGCTTCAACAACGGCCGCATTAAGTAAGTTGTATGCTACGTCATTATCGCTGACAAAAAGGAAATCGCTCGGGTTGGTTAAATCAATAATGGGCAACTCGGTTAAATCACCTGAATTTGCTACACCAAAACGGCCAGCCACTTCGGCATTGGCATTCGCTACTGCCTCTGTCACAGCGGCAGTGCTAGTGCCACCGCTATTTTGAAGCGCATTTACCGCAACCGCTGCAACCGTTCCAGTAAGCAGAGATATATTAACCAATACATCGTCTTCTAGCGTCGGGGAAACGATTGCTTGCAACTCAAAATTTCCAGGGCTTAAAGCTAAACTGCCGCCGAATTGGCTACCATCACCACATCCATCAGCCAAATCGCAGCGCATGCTGGTGGTACCATCCGCAGCAGCCGAAATGACAACAAAGAAGGGGCCACCGTCGTAATCTGAGATGGTCACACTATAACGGCCATTAGCATCCGTCGTTCCAGAACCTAAGACAAGGCCAGTATCGACGACCCCGTTTACAACAGGGTGGATAGTTACCACTCCGCCTAAGACCAGACCTTTTGCTGCGGTACCCGAAACATTCAAGGGGTTAGGCTCTGGTGTCGGCTCTAGCGTGGGTTCAGGTGTAGGTTCCGCCGTAGGTTCGAGAGTGGGCTCCGGCGTAGATGTAGACAAAGGCGTCGGTGTCGGCGTATTGGCCGTTGATGTTACTGAGCCTCCACCACCACCTCCACATCCGGCAAGCACAAGAACAAACACAATAAGCGTACATTTAACCAAACGTAGAAAAGCCATTAATCTCTCCAGCTACAAAAACTTGGAAACAGGTGAAAACCAAAAAAACGGGAATATAAAATCACACAGGATATTGGTACCTTAGCCAGCCAAATGGAGATATCGATCATTCGAATACCCCAATACGGCGGAAGGACTCAATCAGGTTCATTATTGCGAACATGTTACTATAAATTGACGTAACTAAAGGAGGCTCATCGGCCTTAAGTCAGAGACAGTTTCAGTCAATGGCACGACACAACTCAGATATGACACGCAATAACTTATATTATGCAGCATAGCCCTTATTTAAGGGCTATGTAGAAGATTTTTTCGGGTGATTTGTAAAAAAATGTACGTAACGCGACACCGTCACCTTACTAAAGCTAAGGAGCTCAGCCATGACCCACCCGCTTACTCAAGCTTGGGGCTTACTATTTAAGCGCGACATGCCCGTACGAAGCCGAGCGAGTGGCTAATTGGAAGGTGTTTAAGGTATCCGTTAACAAAAGGAAATTTTGCGTGCACGTCTGCCCGGCATTCGTTAGCGCAACATCATGCACACTATCTTCATAACCATTAGCACTAACAATCAAAGTTCTGGTGCCAAGTCCAAAGCCACTCAAACTATACTGTCCGCGCAGATCACACTGAGCGATCTCATCGACAATAGCATTCTTACCCGGGCCATTTATACGTATTTGCGCATAGGGCAAATCAACCACACTGCCATCTTCTTCGATGCCCCGAACACGCCCACAAATCGTATTGGGCTTAAGCTTCATGACCAAACGAGGCGTTAATGGATCAGCGCTATTACTTGCACCTGTACTTACGAATACATCCTCTTGTGCAACACCATAACAACAGCCCTTATCTGACACACTCGCGTTAAGGGTGTAATACCCTTCTGACAGTGCCATAAAGCAGAACATACCACTACTGCGCGTTTTAACACTTGCCACTTCGTTACGCCGACTATCATAGGCAATAACCAAGGCTCCACTTATTGGCATATCACTGTGCGCATCACGAAGACAACCCGAGATCACTCCATGCCCGCTAGGCTCAAACTCGCCATGTTGATCCATACTTTCCCCCAAAAAAGTCGCCCAAGAAAATTTGTCCGATAAGCGTACTGTGAACAGAACCACCAAAGTATAGACGGTGATTTGAAAAGCGGAGATATAAAGTTAACAAGCTAAAGCATTTTCAACTTAGATTAAAAAATACTGCTAATATGCCAAAAAAAACTAGTCGGCAAAGATAATTAACTACGACTAAAATACACTTAATAAACGCAGGTAAAGGCAGAGTTAAAAAACCAAGCCCAAACCCTTCTCTATACATCATATATAGACTTCCAATACAGTAATTTGCAATGATGAATGACCGCGTCTTCAACCTCCATGATGTTTTTCTGTTCGTCACTGCATTTGAGTGCCTACTCCTTGCGCTATTTCAAGCACTGCAACCACAAGGGAAAAAACTGACCAGAATCTACCTCGGCGCTTTTTTGATTGCAATGAGCCTTACCTCAGTCGCTACGCTGTTCCTCTGGAATAACAGCTTCGGGCTGATCAGCATTTCAAATCACACACTGCTGATTTACTGCCTCACCGCCGCCTCACTCGCACGCGGTCCGTTTTTACTTTTATATGTCCGCTCAATAACCAATCCATCTTCCAGCGATTTAAAGAAAGATGCCTGGCATGGCACACCTGTAGTACTGGGACTTATACTCATAACCACTACCGGGCTCAGTAGCTCAGATATTCGCTTGGAGGGTTACGACACAGCACTGGGAGCTTTGGCTGGTTACTATTGGGATTTCATCAAATACGTCACACTCGGCTATACCGCCGCAACCTTATTTCAACTGTACCAATACCAAGGCCAACTTAAGCAAACCTACTCGCTATATTCGACGAATGAATTGAACTGGCTCTGGATACTGGCCGGTGGGTTTTTCATCAACTGGAGCTGGGGCGTCACTGTTCACTTAGTCGGTAAGTTTACCGATACCGATGCAGGCATTACCAACAGCATGGGGATATTAGCCAATTACATAACTTTTCTCTTAATGAACATTCTGTTCATTTACAGCCTTGTCTATGCCCACAAACTGCTCCCTACACAAGCCCAAAGTAACAAGAAGACCTCAGAAGAAAAACCCAATGACGACACCATCACCAAAGTCACTCATGCCATTGAGATAGATCGTATTTATCTGGAGCAAAACATCAACATTGAGCAATTTTCCAGCCGAGTCGGCTTACCGGTCAAAACAGTTTCCAACGTCATCAACCGTCACTTTGGCACCAACTTTTTCGAATTCATCAACTCTCACCGAGTCGAAGCCGCCAAGGCCATGCTCGTTGATCCAGGGTACTCAGAACAAACTATTTTAAATATTTTGCTACAATCAGGGTTTAACAGCAAATCAGCTTTTCACCGTCATTTCAAACGTTTTACTGGTGTTTCCCCCTCGGAATTTCGACAAAACGCGCTTAAATAGCGCTGACACAGAACAAGTCTTTCTGAATGAAAGCCCCACAAAAATCGATATAACTTTCCAAAAATTAAAACTATTTTCCCATTCTGCAGGAAAATTCCCAAATCATTGTCTAGACTGACCTATCAATGATAGATCAGAGGAAGAGCAGACTAAGTGCTGTGTCACACTTTACGCTCCAACGGTGCAAATTGAGCTATCGATATTAGAGCAAGCTATAAAAACACGTCCACTCGTCGTAAAAAAAGAAGGCTTTAACTCAGACATATAGCAAAACGCACACAAGTGACTTCTAAAATGATATAAATCAGCGCCATTCGTTACAACTTAAGGATAAACGTAACTTTTTCCGCCACAAGGAAGGGGAGGGAGACTACAGAATTAGTGGATATGAAGGTAATGCTGCCAAACCAAGTTGATTAACAAGCGACTTAAGATAAACTTCCGATCGCTTTTTTTACAAGCCAAATCGACACACGCTGACAATTTCCGTTTGCCATAGCTTATTTAACGCGCTAGCATTGCGCGATGGTAGTCATATACACCATATCCGCTATGCTTTGCACTAACAGATTCGTGAGAAAACCTCCGATGTTAATCGTTGGTAGAGTTAATAGTTGCTCAAGAGGTATGACCGTTGCCTAACTTTATAGTTTCAGCGAATTCAAAAAAGTTAGTCGAGCGCCTCTAAAGATTAAAAAACATGATAACAATCAAGCGCGGACACACCTACCGTACCCCGCCAACTTGAGACTTTAGGCTTGCAGCCTATACCCATAAAAACATTTTTGTTACAAACGCTACATATAAAGAGAACGCTCAATGGCTATGCAATTTAAAAAATTTGACCCAAAGAAAGCCGGTATCACACTTGCCTCATCTTTGATCGTGCTATCTAGTGCTTTAACAATGCACCATGCAAACGCACAAGATGAACTCCAAGAAGAAGAAGTGATCGTTACAGGTATCCGCTCTAGCTTGAAAACAGCTCAGGATCTGAAACGTAACTCCGACACATTTGTTGATGCGATTTCATCAAAAGACATTGTGTCACTACCTGACCGAAGTGTTACTGAAGCACTTCAGCGTGTACCCGGTATCGCAATTAGCCGTTTCTCTTCTCCAGAAGATCCAGATCACTTCGGTACAGAAGGTACCGGTATTGTTATTCGTGGTTTGACGCAAGTACGTTCCGAGTTTAACGGTCGCGATACTTTTAGTGCTGACGCCGACCGTGGCCTCTCTTTTGAAGACGTGCCACCTGAATTAATGGGTGCCGTGCTTGTTAACAAAAACCAAACAGCCGACATGATTGAAGGCGGTATTGCTGGCACAGTTAACCTGCAAACACGTAAGCCATTTGATAGTGATGAGCGAATTATCGCCGTTACAGTTGATGGTCAGTGGGGCGACCTCGCGGAAGACGTCACACCAAGCATCTCCGGTTTATTCAGCGATCGCTGGGAAACCGACGCTGGTGAGTTTGGCCTTTTAATCAGCCTCGCCAATTCTGAACTCGAAAAGCAATCTCATGCATTGCAAGTTCATAACTACGAATTTCGGCCACTTGACTCTGCCCTCCCACTGGCAGATCGCCCTCGAGGCTTTCAAGGCGCTAACAGCGGTGCCTACACCTACGACGGCACTTTTGTCCACGCACCAGACGGCTTAGCTGAAGGCGCAACTGGCAGCTTAGTGCCAAATGGTATAATGGCCATTATGAAGCGCGACAGCCGTGAACGCACCGGTGGATCACTTGCCTTCCAGTGGGAAAACCCAGACGATACGCTATTGGTAACGGCTGAAGTTATTCACTCAGACGCTACTTTAAAGTGGATCGAAAACACCCTTAAATACAACGATAACAATTCTACCGACAACCTAAACCGTACTGTTGGTCAAATTAGCGGTGAAGATTCCGAGGGCAACCCACTTTCCGTTGAGAACTACCAGTTTAATAGTGATGGTGTATTCACTAGCGGCCTTCTCGGTGACTTAGGCCCTGCTTGGGGTGGTCGTGACGGCACCAACGCCGCTCCTACCCGCGTACCACAATCAGCCACCTGGGGAAGCCCCTTTGCTGAAGTATTTGGACATCGCTATCAAGCTGATACGCGTTACCACGAAGAGCATCGCACAACAACTGACTTCACTATTAATGCCAAGTGGACGCCTAATGATAATTGGGAAGTTAACTTTGATTATCAGCGCGTTGAAGCCGAAACAGAGGTCACCGATGTAACCGCTATTCTTGCCGTCTTCGGGATCGCTGAATTAAACACACGTGGAGGCGGCGCCCCTGACATCGCCTTCCGTAACCCTTGGGCTCTTGCAACTCAGCAAAACCGTAATGCCTCGTTCCCAAGTAACAACGGCGTTACTACCGAGTCTTACTTTACAGATCCCTCGTCTTACAGCGCACACGCCATCATGGATAACCTCCAAGATAACGAAGGTACGCTTGATGCATTTAAGGTCGACGGCACCTACTTTATGGAGAATGGCCCATTCACCAAAATTATGTTTGGTGCACGCCAAGCTAAGCGTGATCAGCTAGTCAAGGCCAGCGGATTCAACTGGGCGGCACTTGCTCCAGTCTGGCACGACGAGTCTACATTCTTAGATGAAGACTTTGCCGCTGGAACAGTCCCGAACAGCATTGTGACCAGCGTTGATTGGGGCGATCACTACCGTGGTGATGGCATCGCTATTGAAGGAGGCAATGCCCTATTGCACCCAAGCGATAGTTTTGTAACGAACTACAATGGTATTGGCGACATAGTCGAACCATACTTCAACCGATGTGATGATTGGCGCCCACTGAACCAGCGTGTCGACTTAGATCTATCGGTAGATGTTCCGGAAGCAACAGACGCAAATGGCAATACTGTACCCCAACATTGTGACTCGGTACTAGACGCAGATTTAAACGGATCATTCTTACCAAGTGAAGTTACTGAAACATCCGAAACCAACCAAGCAATATACGTACGCGCTGACTTTGAAGCTGAGTTTGGCTCACAACGTTTAGTTGGTAATGTCGGCCTTCGCTATGTTCGTTTGGAAACAGACACGATTGGCGCAACCACCTTCCCAAGATTTAACCCAACGCTTCCAGCTGGGGCAAGCCTGCCGGATCTAAATGGCGACCTCACTAACCTAGAGCTACTCGAAGAGTCAACCGGTCTAGATTTAAATGGCAATAACAATGGCACTCCAGCCAACCTTTCCTACCTTAGCGACGGGGTCAATTATCTCCCAGCTTCGATGATAGCTTTTGGGAATGGCGTAGACCGATTTACTGTTGCTACTTACGAAACTACGCATTTCTTACCGAGCTTGAATCTTAAATTTGAGCTTACCGACGAACACATCATACGCTTTGGTGTATCGAAAGCCATTGCCAAACCCGACATTGGCGACCGCAGAAACTTTGTCTCTATCGGCACTAACCCAGACTCAATCAGCTTCCAGTCAAGACCACCAGTATTTGGCCCTCAGGTCTCTAACACAGGGGAAGTATTATTCGATGGTAACGGCGATCTTATTATTGTCGCATCTCCTGACATTGGCAGAACTATCAACGTTCTAGCAGGAACTGCGCTACCAGTAGACGCCAACGGAGACGTTATAGTATCTCCAGGCTTTGCTCCTGGCATAGGTCTTAACGGAAACGTGCTTACCGCTGATACTTCTTATGTAGTTCAAGACAATAACGGCTTACCAGTGCTCGATGCTGGCGGCAATATTGTTCTCGATGCCAATGGCGTACCTATCTCAGGTGGACCAGATGGTATTCCTGATAATTTAGACGGCTCACGCCCAAATCAACAATCACTTTTACGCCCTGATACCAGCACCTTTGACGAATACCGAGCTAACGCAGGGAACCCCTTCCTTGATCCAATGGAAGCGGTTCAGTATGACCTTTCTTGGGAATACTACTTCGCAGATGTTGGCTCGATCACAGCAACTGTATTCTATAAAGACTTGAAAAAGTTCTTTATTACGGGTGGCTTCACCTCTCAGTTCACTAACAACGGTGTTACCGAAGAAGTTCTGGTTAACGGTGCGATCAACGGTGGCGATGCTACGATGTCAGGTTTCGAATTTGCTTATCAGCAAACTTACGACTTCCTACCTGCACCGTTTGATGGTTTAGGCGTAGCGTTAAACTACACCTACATAGACGCTTCCGGTGAAATCCCTAACAGCGCCTTGCGTTCAGACATTCCGGATCTAGGTGTTGATGATGCTATCGCCTTTGAAGGTGATTTACCGCTAGAGCAGTTGTCAGACGAAACCGCTAACTTCCAGGTCTTCTACGAGAAAGGCAAAATCTCGACTCGTTTAGCCTATAGCTGGCGTTCAGAGCACTTGGTAACGACCCGTGATGCCATTTCTGGCTTACCAGTATTTAACGAACAAACTGGCTACCTAGATGCCAACTTCCGCTACAACATTACGGATAACGTCACTATCGGAATGGAGTTTAAAAACATTCTCGATACTGAAACCCGTACCTACGTAAAAGTTGATGGGCAAAAGCAGCTAGGTCGCGGCTGGTTTATTGAAGATCGTCGTTACATCTTAAGACTTAGCGCCCAGTTCTAGAACTGACCCTGCGTTTTACTTAAGCAACAGAGGCGCACTTCGGTGCGCCTTTTTTTTAATTGTATTTTCAGCACCAAGAACCAAGAATAGCAACACGCCCCACCGAGTCATCCAACGAGTAAGGTGCTAATAAGATATTTATGAGCGAAGCTACCCCACCAATATCACGTATCGTCATTGCAGGCGGCGGCACCGCTGGCTGGATGTGCGCTGCGGCATTAGCTCGTGTTTGCGATAAACAAACGACTCAAATCACACTCATCGAATCAGAAAATATCGGCAGCATCGGCGTTGGTGAAGCCACACTACCTGTATTACGCGATTTTAATCGTATGCTCGGTATTGATGAGCAAGAGTTTATGAAAGCCACCAATGCCACCTTTAAACTCGGTATTGAGTTTAAAAACTGGGCACGCCAAGGGCAGAGCTACTTTCATCCGTTTAGCGGTTTTGGTTTGTCACAAAACCTGACGCCCTTTCATCTTCAATGGCTACAAGCGCACCATTACACAAAGAACGCCCAATCGAAAGATATAACACTGCCAAATTTTGACGAATTTGCTATCGTCACCCACGCTGCACGTAATAATAAATTTGCAGCTCCCGGAGCAGGCAACCAAATAGATTACACCTACGCCTACCACCTAGACGCCACTGCCTACGCGCAATACCTGCGACGTTATAGTGAAGCGCTAGGCGTTGTAAGAGAAGAAGGGAAAATCACCCACGTCGCTCTCGACAGCCAGTGCGGCAATATCACCGCGCTTAGCTTAGATAATGGCAAACAAGTAAGTGGTGACCTATTCATTGATTGCAGCGGCTTTCGCGCATTATTAATCGGCAAAGTGCTTGATACCGCTTACATCGATTGGCGCCACTGGCTGCCTTGTGATCGCGCCGTAGCACTTCAAACAGAGCGCCCCCCCAACCAACCCTTACACTCTTACACCACATCAACAGCCCATCGTGCAGGCTGGCAATGGCACATCCCACTGCAACACCGTACCGGTAATGGCCACGTATATTGCTCAAAGTATGTCTCTGACGACGAAGCCTTATCGGTATTACAAAGTAATTCAGGCAAAGCTATCAATGAGCCGAAAGTTTTACATTTTGGTGCAGGCATGCGCCAACAATGTTGGAAGAGAAACTGCATCTCCATTGGTTTGTCCTCCGGCTTTTTGGAACCACTGGAATCCACTAGTATTTATTTAATTCAGTTTGGTATTTTTAAGCTAATCGAGTTATTCCCTAGAAAACACAATTTCGAAATTGAAGCCAAACAGTACAACCGCTTAATGCGTGAAGAATACGAAAGTATTCGTGATTTTTTAATTATGCATTACGCCCTAAATCAGCACAAAGACCTCCCCTTCTGGGCTGACACCGCCAACATGCCACTACCTGTGAGCTTACAAGAGCGCCTCGCGCTATTTAAAAGCAGCGGATACTTACCCAAAAAACGCGGAAGCTTTGGCGAAGCCTCCTGGCTTGCCGTATTGTATGGTCAACACTGCTGGCCTCAATTTAAGCAACAGGGCTTGGCATTATTAGAGGATGACAAGCTACTTGCCGACCTCCAAGCCCAGCATCAGCATATGCAAAAATCCACGTACACCATGCCCGCGCACAGCAGTATATTCCCACAAAAGCCACACAGTTAAACTGTTAAACCGACACCACCTACACGACATCACCTACACGACACAGCGCTATGCAGATTATTATTATTGGCAACAACATTATTGACAACACTGCAGCATTAATGAGTGCAAACATCTTAGCGGCAACAGCGGACAGTTCGGTTGAAATTCATCTATTAAATGATGGCCTATTAAATGATGAAAAGGCACAGCACAAAGGTGGTTTAGCTCGTTCGAATATACCGCCCCTTAATTTAACAACAGATATTGCCACCGTCGCTCCAAGCTTTGCTGCTTGCCTACGTTTACTTAAGGTAAGCGAAGCTCAGTTTATGCACGAGTGTGACGCTCAATTTCACCTCGGCAATCACTTTGTAAGCTGGGGCGAAGAGCGGCAAAACTTTCATCATGTCTTCAGTGATTACGGAGTAAAGTTCGCTACGGTCGAGTTCCTACCCGCATATTTACGACTACTATCGGAACAACAGACCAGCAACACCTTGGATAGCTATTCACTCGCAGCACAAATGGCCCAACGCGGCGTATTTTCACACCCAAGTGATGATCCTAAATCGATACGCTCAAGCCTGAATTACAGCTGGCGTTTTTCCATCGCTAAATTTAATGCCTTACTTACAGCCAAGTTAGATCAACACAAAATCACTCAACACTCCCACGCCATCGAACAAAAACTACGTAACGATTCAGGTGATATCACTCAAATACAATTACAAAACAAACAAATCATCGACTGTGATTTAGTCATCGACTGCCAAGGTAAAGAAGCCCCTCCCACCCAAGCGGCAGAGCCAACACTTCACTATGTAAGCGGAATCAAGCCACTAAACCAGCACAGCTCCGTCAATCTGTACACCGGTACACAGCATGGTTTTTCTGTGCAATGCTTAAACAATACTCACGAGCAATTCACGCAGTATTACTGGTCAACAAGTGGTTGGCCAACAAGTTATTGGAAAACAAGTGATTCGCAAACAGGGTTAGGCGATAACATAAAGCAATCCTTCACGCAGGAACACCCCAGCTACACGGCACAAAGCCAAGGGCAAATTGAACTAGATTTAGCCCCCCCACAATGGCAAAACCAACAACTTGACTTAAGTCCATTAAACCGTAAGTCCTTATCGATTCACAGTTCTCACCTAGATTTACTCTGGTACACTTTAAGCACTTTATGCAACATAACGCGCCACAACATGCGTTCAACATTAGCCGCTAAAGCGTTTAACCGGGAGTTAACACAAGTCACCACAGGGTTTAACGAGCTTAACCGGCTGACGCTATTCCCACTTATTTCAGGAATGAAAAACAAACAAACAAAAGAAGACGAAACGTTTTTATCAAAAGAAGGCCGTGAGCGACTTGAACTCTTTCAACATTGCGGACGCGTATTGCAAGAAGAAGGCGATCAGTTTCCGCCCTCCTATTATGCGACTCTGCTCTACGGGCTGGGCATTACCCCAAACACCATTGACCCACTTGCCTACCAGCAAGACCAAGAGAGCCTTGCTAAAACAGCCGCCCAGTTATTACGCTTAATTGATAATGCCTGTAAGAACATGCCCAAGCTATCTTGAAAAACCACACTAATTATATGAATTCGCTGACAAAGCGTTAACCTGATAAATATAAGGCTTAGCCAAACAATTACCATGAATGAAAAAATTAAAAAAATCGTTATTGTCGGAGGCGGCACCGCAGGCTGGATGACCGCCGCGCGACTAAGTAAAGCATTCACCAAAGAACTCTGCGAAATTCATCTAATTGAATCCCCCGACATCCCTACCGTTGGCGTCGGTGAAGCCACCATTCCCCACGTGCGCCATTTTAATACCGCCCTTGAAATCGACGATGATGAATTTGTAAAACATACTCAAGGCACCTTCAAACTTGGCATTGAATTTGTCGGTTGGGGCAAACCCGGTGAGCGCTATATGCACGCCTTTGGTGACCTTGGCAGAGATATGCTCAACCTACACTTTCATCATTTCTGGCAAAAAATGCATGCGCAAGGCAAAGCCGAACCCTTCGGCGCCTACAGCTACAATACCGCCGCTGCATACCAAAATCGTTTTATGCGCTCAATTGAGGCCGGTAACTCCCCTTTATCTAACATTACCTACGCCTACCAATTCGATGCCAATCTTTACGCCGACTTTTTACGTGACTACGCCTTAAAAAGAGGTGTGACCCGTACCGAAGCTACCGTCGCGCAAGTTAACTTAAACGCCAATGATGGCTTTATTAGTGGTGTGAGCCTCAATTCGGGCGAACAAATCACCGGCGATTTTTTTGTAGACTGCAGCGGCTTTAAAGCCTTGCTGATTGATAAAGCCCTCGGCGTCGACTTCGTCGATTGGTCCGAATATCTCCCCTGCGATCGCGCTTGGGCCGTAGCCTGTGAAAACAAAGGCGAGCTGAAACCCTACACCCAGTCCATTGCCCAACCCGCAGGCTGGCAGTGGCGCATCCCCCTGCAACACCGCACTGGCAATGGCCACGTATTTAGCAGCAAATTCATGGCCGAAGATGAAGCACGCGAAATACTGCTAAACAACTTAGACGGCAAAGCCTTAGCCGAGCCAAGATTGCTAAAATTCAAAGCTGGAAAGCGTGAGAAATTCTGGCATAAAAACTGTGTTGCCATCGGCTTATCGAGCGGTTTTTTAGAGCCTTTGGAATCCACAAGTATTCATTTAATCCAAACCGCTATCGACCGTTTACTCGCACACTTCCCCGATCGTAATTGTGACCCCACAGTCACCGCGCATTACAACGAAAATACCCACCGCGAATATGACTCGGTTAGAGATTTTCTTATTCTGCACTACCATGTTAACCAGCGTGATGACAGTGACTTTTGGCGCTACTGCCGCAACATGAAAATTCCAGATACCTTAAAAGCCCGTATCGATTTATTCCGTGCCAGCGGTCAAATCTATTGCTCCAAAGACGACTTATTTTCAGCCGTCAGCTGGGTAGAAGTGCTCCTCGGTCAAAATATCACACCCCAAAGCTACCACCCATTGGTGGACAGCATGGCCGAAAGTGATATCGCGCTGCGCTTAGAGCGAATCAAAGGGGTTGTTGACGCCTCAGTCGAGCACACATCCAAACACGCCGAGTATATCCAGCGTACCTGCGCTGCCAAGAACTGATACCCTAAGCGCCAACCTCCGAATAAAGATTAAGATTAAACAGCAACAATGATAAGAAACCGAAGCAGTGTATCCGCTATGAACAGTCACCAAACCAGGCTTAAATCACCCTACAAATATGCCCTAGCACTCATCGCTAGCCTCGCCCTATTCGCCTGTGGCGGAGGTGGCGGAAGCACTACCCAAAGACAAACCCCAACACCAACCGCCACAGCTCAACCACCAGCAACACCAACACCCACCGCAACGCCAGTACCTACCCCGGCATTGGAAATAGGCAACGGGTTTAGCCTAAATAATAACAGCGGTATCAGCTTTACCTTCGGTGTACTCAACCCCTCGCCCAACATCGGCTTTAACGCCAGCATCCCTCCGGTAGAAGTTTTCTCAGGAGGCGCCGCAACCGGCGATTACGACAATGATGGCGATATAGACGTATTCATTACTCGCGGCGATATTGGACCTAACTTGTTATACCAAAACCTAGGCACCGGCGTTTTTACCGAAGTCGCCGCCAGCGCTGGCCTCGCCTGGACGCGGAGCAATAACAGCAACTACCGTCACAGCGGCCCAACCTTTGCTGATTTAAACGGCGATGGCCTGCTCGATTTATTTATCGGTGGCATTGAAGGCGACCCTAGCTTCATATTCCAAAACAACGGCGACGGCACATTTGACGACGTCACAACAGGCTCAGGTATCGACCAAATGCTCAGCCGCCACACCATATCCGCCGCCTTTGGCGATATTGACCGTGATGGCGACTTGGATATGTTTTTAAGCCATTGGGGCTCCGCCATAGAAACTGAGAATCCCCCTGCTTCAGAGCATCTCTGGCGCAACGACTCCACTGCCGATATGATTCGTTTTGTCGACATCAGCCTCAGCTCAGGCATCGCAGATGCTGTGCTAGCGCCCGTCTCGTCACTAGGAACAGATTTCGACACCACCTTCACACCCAACTTCGTCGATTTTAATGACGACCTCTGGCCAGACCTTTTAATTGCGTCGGATTTCACTATCAGTAAAGTCTTGCTCAACAATGGTGATATGACTTTTAGCGATATCACTATTGAAGAAGAAATCATCGACCAAACCGGTATGGGCGCTGCCATTGGCGATTTTGATAACGATGGTGATTTTGACTGGTTTGTCTCCGCTGTTCACGGTGCACTCTGGACCGTCGGCAATCGGATTTACGCCTACGAAGATGGCAACTACGTTGATGCCTCTGATGGCGCCGGGCTCAACCGCACTACTGGCACCGTACAAGAACAATCCAGCTGGGGCTGGGCCAGCTGCGCTGCCGACTTTAACCGCGACGGTATGCTGGATATCTACCTAACCAACGGCTACCCATTCGTCTCAACAAACGACCAAGTCCCCTACGACTTCACCGTCGACACTACCCGTGTATATTTAGGCCATGGCGATAACACCTTCACCGAAGCCGCCGCCAGCCTAAACCTAGACGACACCGAAAGCAGCCAAGGCGTGGTATGTGCCGATTTTGACCAGGACGGTGACATCGATATTCTACAACTACACCGTGACACCACCCAGTCAGTGAGCTACTACCGCAACAATATTAATCGCAACAGCTTTGTCACCGTTCGCTTAAACGATCCGACCAGCAGCAATCCCTTCGCCATCGGCGCTAAGATAAGACTCACCCAAGGCGAACGCACACAAATGCGTACCGTACAGGCGGGGAGTAATTTTATCTCTCAGAACGGCACACAGGCTTTGTTTGGTGTAGAGGCGGGAACGGTTGATCGTGTGGAGATTACTTGGCCTGATGGAAGCTTGCAAAGCTTGATAGGCGTGAGCGCAAATACACATTTGCTGATTGATAAAGAATAGATAAGAACTTACTTCTAAATAAGCACTTGTCGAAGGACATAATACGTCGCACAATGAAGACATATTATGTCATTCGGCATTTAAGGAGTACCTTATGTATACCTGGGGCACGGGGTATTTAATTGGCTACGCACTTGCGGCGATTTTCTGGTTACTGTTCATTAACCCGATAGATAGAAATTACTTTAAACGTAAACAACAAATCCTTGATCGCAGAAAAAAGCGCCTAATCAGAAAATTATCAAACCCGAACAATTCACCGACTCAACATCACTCAAGCAATGAAAATACCTAGGCAAGTGAAAACTAGGTACGAGAAAATAAACTTAATAAACAGACATAAAAAAGCCCGCTTCATATGAAGCGGGCTTTTTTAATAATGGCGGAGAAGGAGGGATTCGAACCCTCGATACGTTTCACCGTATACTCCCTTAGCAGGGGAGCGCCTTCGGCCACTCGGCCACCTCTCCGCAAAACTGGTCATCAAACAAGCACTACAGTACTTGTTGATCGGGAGCGAAATAATATCAACATGTGATAAAAAATCAATCCCTTTCCACTGAAACTCGCGTTTTTAATGGAAATTTTTATCGTTTTCGAGCTATTACGTATAAACCCTAGCTTTAAATCTCGCCTGACGCTAAATCGAGATCAAAAGCAGTGTGCAATGCGCGTACAGCTAACTCAAGGTACTTTTCATCAATAATCACTGAGATTTTAATCTCAGAAGTAGTAATCATTTGGATATTGATGTTTTCCGTTGCTAAAGTATCAAACATTTTTGATGCAACGCCTGCGTGTGAACGCATGCCTACACCAACAACCGATACCTTGGTGATCTTGCTATCGGTTAACACTTCACGAGCGCCAAGGTCAGGTTTAAGCGCGTCTAGAATAGCTTTTGCTTTACCAGCGTCGTTACGATGAACGGTGAAGGTTAAATCATTACTGGTGTTCGATGCGATGTTTTGCACGATAACATCAATTTCGATGTTCGCATCACCAATCGCAGACAATATACGAGAGGCAACACCAGGGGTGTCAGGTATACCTAAAATAGAGACTTTTGCTTCATCACGGTTGAAAGCAATGCCGGAAACAAGAGGCTGTTCCATATCTGTATATTCCTCGTCAAGGGTAATCAGGGTGCCGGGGCCTTCTTCAAAGGCCGACAAGACACGAAGAGGCACGTTGTACTTACCGGCAAACTCTACTGCACGGATCTGCAGGACTTTGGAGCCAAGGCTTGCCATTTCCAACATTTCTTCAAAAGTAATCTTCTCAAGCCGTTTGGCTCGCTCAACTACTCGAGGGTCGGTGGTATAAACGCCATCAACATCGGTATAAATCTGACATTCGTCAGCTTTAAGCGCTGCGGCTAATGCAACGCCTGTGGTATCAGAGCCACCCCGACCTAGGGTGGTGATGTTGCCATGCTCATCAACACCTTGAAAGCCTGCAACGACGACGACACGACCAGCATCTAGGTCAGCACGCATAGCGTCGACGTTGATGTCTTGAATGCGCGCTTTCATATGAGTGCTATCGGTCAGGATTTTTACTTGGCCACCAGTGTATGAGCGTGCGTCGCAACCCAAGGATTTTAAGGCCATGCATAAAAGTGCGATGGTCACTTGTTCACCTGTGGAGACGAGCACGTCCATTTCCCGGGCGTCCGGGTCTGACTGAATTTGCTTAGCAAGGCCGATAAGGCGATTAGTCTCGCCACTCATAGCGGAGACCGCGACGACGATGTCGTGCCCTTGCGCTCGGAAACCTGCAACTTTTTCAGCTACAGCTTGAATGCGTTCTGGCGTACCAACGGAGGTACCACCGTATTTTTGTACAAACAGGCTCATGAAACCTTACCACCCGTTAAAGTGAGGACTAGACAGCAAAATACTGGCCAACCGTAAGAAAGAGCGCAATTAAACACTAGTTTGCTCGAAATGTTAACCAAAAGAATAATATTTAGCTAAAAGCGTGAGTAAACACTAATGCTTTATGACCACTGCTGCGGGCTTAACGGCGTAAACATCGAAAGCTATCAAGCGAGCAAATAAGCTCGCCATGTTACTTCGCCTATGAAAGCGGCTGCTCAGCTAACCACGCAAACAGTGCGTCAATAGCTGCGGGCAAAGCTTCAACATCGCTACCGCCACCCTGTGCCATATCAGGTCTACCGCCACCTTTGCCGCCAATGTTGCTTGCAACATGCCGTACGATATCGCCCGCTTTTAATACTGAGCAAGCATCTTTACTAACACCTGCGGCCAAGTTAATTTTGCCATCGCTAACGCTAGCAATAAGCACTGCTGAACGGCCAAGTTTATTTTTGAGCTGATCAACGATATCTCTTAACGATTTTGCGTCAGCATCTTGCAAGGTTTTCACTAAGACCTTAATGCCAGAGAAGTCTTTTGCTTCAGCTAGCCAGTCATCCACAGATGAGGCGGTCAATTTGGTTTTTACGGCTTGCAATTCCTTCTCTAGCTGGCGCTGCTTAGTTAACAGCTGCTCAACTTTATCACCTAATAGACCCGGCGATGTTTTTAGTTGTGCGGCAGCAGAAGCGAGTGCATTTTCGCTCTTCTGATAGGCTTTCACCGCGGCATCAGCGGTGATGGCTTCGATTCGCCTAACGCCAGCAGCAATGCCCGACTCGGAAACAATTTTCATCAGTGCAATATCGCCACTGCGGGCAACGTGAGTACCACCACATAATTCGACGGAGAAACCACCAGCCATTGTCAGTACGCGTACTTCTTCACCGTATTTTTCACCAAACAATGCCATCGCGCCTTTTTCTTTGGCGGACTCCATATCGCAAAGGTCGGTAGTAACAGGGGTATTTTGCTGAATATGACCGTTCACACGATCTGCAATCTCTTGCAGTTGTACTTTGCTAATACCTTCGGTATGAGAGAAATCAAACCGCAGTTTCTCACTGTCGACCAAGGAGCCTTTCTGCTCGACATGATCACCAAGAATTTCTCGTAGCGCAGCATGCAACAAATGGGTCGCGGAGTGATTGCGTGCGGTTGCAGCACGCACACTCTCGTCAACAACGGCCTGAATTTGATCGCCAATTTTAAATTCACCGCTTAACACAACACCAACATGCAGGTGGTTTGCACCACTCTTTTGGCAATCACGCACTTCAAACTTCGCGCCGTTGCAGTTGATGTAACCGCAATCACCCGCCTGCCCACCGGACTCGGCATAGAACGGCGTATTAGCGAGTACGATAACGCCTTCATCACCTTCAGTAAGCACGTCAACACTGGCGCCGTCTTTGACTAGGGCACTCACAGGCGCCTCTGCGCTCAATTGTTGATAGCCAACAAATTCGGTATTACCGTCAAGATCCAAGGTATCACTGTAATCGACTTTAAAAGAACCGGACTCTCGCGATTGCTTACGCTGTTCGGCCATACGTTGCTCGTAGCCTTCAAGGTCTAGCTGTAGGCCTTTCTCACGCGCAATGTCATTAGTTAAATCAACAGGGAACCCGTAGGTATCATGGAGTAAAAACACGATCTCACCCGGAATAACGTCACCATCAAGTTTCGCTAAGCGCGATTCAAGTATGCTCATACCGTTATCTAAGGTTTTAGCGAATTGCACCTCTTCAGCGAGTAGGACTTTTTCAATCTGTGCTTGCTTGGTTTTTAAATCGGGGTAAGCATCGCTCATTTGCTCAACTAATGCGCCAACCAAACGATGGAAGAAACGCGCTTTTTGACCAAGCTTATGTCCGTGGCGAATCGCACGACGAATAATACGACGCAGAACATAACCGCGCCCTTCATTAGACGGAAGTACACCATCTAAAACGAGAAACGAGCATGAGCGAATATGATCTGCGATCACACGCAATGATTTGTTATCAAGATCTTGAGTTTCAGTGATCTCGGCAGTTGCTTTCAGCAAGGCCTGAAATAAATCAATCTCATAGTTACTATGTACCTTCTGCATCACGGCAGCAATTCGCTCCAAGCCCATGCCGGTATCGACTGAGGGCTTGGGTAATGGCACCATGTCACCATTGGCTTGGCGCTCATACTGCATGAACACTAAGTTCCAAATTTCGATGTAACGATCGAGATCCTCGTCTTTGCTACCGGGAGGACCACCGGGAATGTCTTCACCGTGATCGTAGAAGATTTCAGAACTGGGGCCACAAGGGCCGGTATCGCCCATTTGCCAAAAATTATCTTCATCAAGACGGGAGAAGCGTGTCGGATCAATGCCGATTTCATCTTTCCAAATGGCTTCAGCTTCGTCATCTGAGATATGAACGGTCACCCACAACTTTTCAGCAGGTAGCTTTAGGACTACGGTTAAAAACTCCCAAGCGTATTTAATCGCATCACGCTTAAAGTAATCACCAAAACTGAAGTTACCGAGCATTTCAAAAAAGGTGTGATGACGCGCGGTGTAGCCGACGTTTTCTAAGTCGTTGTGCTTACCGCCCGCTCGTACACAGCGCTGAGAGCTGGTCGCACGCTTGTAGCTGCGCTTATCATCCCCAAGAAATACATCTTTAAATTGCACCATACCGGCATTGGTAAATAACAAGGTAGGGTCGTTACCAGGAACAAGCGAACTGCTTGACACAATAGTGTGATCTTTTTGTTCGAAGTACTTTAAAAAGGCATCTCTTACTTCAGCGCTTTTCATGTTAACTATTTTCCACTCAGATAAATTCGATAAAATTAGGGCTTGTTCTTAAACTAAAAAGCTAAACTAAAAAGCTAAATTAAAGCGCTAAGCTATAACTACAGCTTTAAACGACAAAAGCTCAAGATGTAACGAATGAATAACACATTACATACCTAAAGAGCCTTCGCTAAACTTTGTATTAGCTAAGAGATGCAGATGCAAATGAAATACCGTCTGCCCCGCATCTTCGCCGTTATTGATCACGACGCGGAATGCGTCTTCTACACCCAATTGTTTGGCGATTTCACCCACGCTTAACATCAGGTGCCCTAGCAAGGCTTTATCCTCTTCACTCGCGTCAACCAAACGCGGAATGGGCTTACGAGGAATCACCAGCACATGAGTCGGAGCTTGGGGGTTGATGTCTTTAATGCAAATACATACATCATTTTGATAGAGAATATCCGCAGGGATATCGCCATTGATAATTTTGCTGAATATGGTTTCTTCCGCCATGAGTATCACCTTAGCGTATTAACAATTGAATAATCGAAATGGCTTAGTTCGAAGCGTAGTGTTCTTTTTCATCAAGTGAAATCGTGCGTGCTTGCGTTTCCAGCATCACCGGGATGTCATCCCGAATAGGGTAAGCCAAACCACTAGCAAGGCAAATCAACTCTTGCTTGTCTTTGTCATAAATAAGCGAAGCCTTGCTGACAGGGCACACGAGCATAGCAAGCAGTTTTTTGTCTATCATGAACTACTCCAAAAGAAGATGTTTATTAGGCAGGTCGAAATTATACCCGCAATTGTAAGCGAGCCAGCGGCAATATATCTGGATCACAAGGGTTTCGAAGGCGAATAGTACACCGCGAAGCAGCGCTGTGTCTCTACCTGATCAGGATTCGGGCATTGGTGGGACCAATAAAAACGGGTCGATGCGTTGATTTTTCCAATTCATACGCCAATCTAGATGGGGGCCTGTCACTCGGCCGCTAGCACCGACTTCGGCAATCGCTTGTCCTCGCACGATAGGGTCACCTACTTTAACAAGTATTTTACTCAAGTGAATAAATGTAGAGGACAGTCCTTGGCCGTGATCAACGATGAGCGTCCCGCCAGAATAGTACATATTTTCATGCGCCAAGGTGACCACACCGGGAGCAGGTGCCACCACGGTTGCGCCAATTGGCCCGGCAATGTCTAAGCCGTAATGAGGTCGTTTGGGTACGCCGTTGAAGACACGCTGACTACCGTATACACCGGTAATTCGACCAATTAATGGCCAAGTGAAGCCTTGACGAAACTCTTCGGCGTCACGCAATACCTTTCGCGCTTTTTTAACTTGTGCAGCTTCGGTAGAAATACGCTTAGATACAGACTTAGGCGGGGCAACATATTTTTTAGCCACGCCTTCGATACGTTGAATATCGTACTCGCGCTGCTCAACATCGAAGGGGTAAACACGGCTCTGCCCATCGACAGTTTTTACTTCTACATCAATGCGTTTTTTCGTATCACGCCCTAAACCAAAAATAAATCGGCCACGCTCGTCAACAGAAGCCGAATGCCCGAATACCGTAACGGTGTTACCAGGCACGGTTTGACCATGTAACAAGCCCCCCTGAACCCAGTCGCCTTTAATATCTAAGGGCTTGGCGACTATTTTGGCGACTACTGAAGTCTCTTCAGCACTAAGGTAACTGGCATTCAAAAGTAAGATAAGGCTTAAGGTGAGGTATAAAAATTTTGACATTGACTCTCTATTATCTCTCTTACTTAAGTGTCTGGCTGCTAGGGGTTATCGATGTTTAGATGCCCGTCAGTGATTAAGTTCTGTAAAATCGTTGATTGATCGGTAGTGCCGTAGAGAGCGGTTAAATCAACACTATCTAAAGTCACGGTCATATCACCGTAGCCGCCGCCCGCACCATCAACGTTAACGGAAATAACGGTACTACCCGCATCTTCAGTCACTTGCAGGAAATTAGTAATGGTGGCGCCACTTTCGCCATCAAGCAAATCGGAAAAGTCTAAAATATCAGCATCGGCACCAGGAGCGCCGCCGATAGCAAAGTTAAGCACGGTGTCAGCGGCAGCGCCGCTTTCGTCGCCCGTTTGCCAAACGTAGGTATCAGATCCGTCGCCACCATTAAGTGTATCACTACCGACACCACCGCTAATTGTATCGTCACCCGCATCACCAAAAATAATATCGTCGCCGATCAGACCACTGATAGTGTTTGCACCCTCATCGCCAGCAATAAAATCATTTTGACTAAAGGTATACGCAGGATCAGCCGGCGCAACAGGATCAAGTTCAACCATCGTTTGCGCACTAACAAGCCCTTCCGAGTCGTTAACGGTTATCTCAACATTCCGAGGAGATTCATCACCAAGACCATCGGCGTTAATTAGTTGAATCCCCTGAAGCACATCAGCAAAATCACCGTGCGCGACATCGCCGCCAGCAGCTGTGAACGTTAATGTGCCTGTAGTGGCATCATAAGCTACGACAATGCCGTGCCCTGTAGCCAAAACCTGTGCAGCACTGGAGAGCGCAAGGGTATCGCCCGCACGACCTAGCGTTATCTGTGCGCTAGCAGAGCTTATTGCGGTGTTATCAACATCAGTTAGGGTGACATTCGGGGCTACATCGATAATAGCCGTTTCAACATCTTCCTCAATCTCAACAGTAAACACGACATCGTTAAATTGATGCTGATTGTAGATCATCTCGAAACCAATGGTAAGCACAGTATCGTCACCAGCATCTACACCAGATTGCGTTCGAGGTCGATGGTCGTGATGCAGCTCCACATGACTTGCATGCCAAACAAACGGTGTACCCTGGGCATTGCCTATTACAACGCGCGCGTCAGCACCGACTGCGTCGGGATCATAGTATATTAGTGAAACTGGGTTGGCGTTTGTATGACTATCATTGACCGAAGCTCCGCCAGAGCCGATATCAGCACCAAAACGATCAGTGACTTCAAATTGAAGGAAGTCGTTTCCACCCGCCAGAATATCACTAATATATGACGCCGATGTACCTTGAGCCCCACCATCAAACATAAAGAAAGCGACCTCACCGGCAGGAAGGTCAAGTACAACTGAGCTCCCTGCAGCAAGGCCATCCGTATTCTCCCAGACGATACCAACATTAAAAATAGTGCCGTCATCAGCAATTTGATACCAGCCAAGGGTATCGTCAACGCCCCTAGTCTCTGACTCGAATGTCAAGGTCACACGGCCGGGGTTATCTAATGTTAAAGCGTCAACCTCCTCACCAACAACTGAAGGGTAAGGGTCAGGTATAGCGGCAGGATCGGCAAAGACATCCGCGTCAAAAGATTGCTCTACTATCGACTCGACTCTAGTGCTAGCGGTGCCGGATGCTGCGATTATGGGGGCATCGTTGGTACCGTTAACATTTACGGTTATTTCCTGAGTGGTGCCATCTGTAGCGGTATAGGTAATAGTGTCTGTTGCCGTATCGCCATCATTTAAGGTTTGCACCGTACTTTGGTCAAGCGTATACGTCCAAGTACCTCCCGCTAGACTAAAGCTACCAAATCCATTATCGCCGCCGGTCGCCCCTTGATTATTAAAGGCTGGGGAATCGTCAGTATCCGCATCACTAATAGTCAGTGTACCTGTCGCAGTAGCCACAGGATCTCCGACATCACCTTCGTCGACGCTATCCGTATGTGTGCCAGCAACAACGGAAGTATCGTCACTACCGTTGATGGTGACGGTGATTTGCTGAACTGTACCATCGGTAGAAGTGTAGGTAATTGTGTCTGTTGCAACATCCCCAGCATCCATATCTTGAACAGCGCTTTGATCCAGCGTGAAGGCCCAAGTACCACCGGTTAATACAAAACTACCTAATGCGTTATCACCTGCAGTTGCGGCTTGATCATTAAAGACTGGGGAATCGTCACCATCAACATCACTAATGGATAAGGTACCGGTTGCCGTCGCAGCGGCATCGCCAATATTGCCTTCAGCAACCGAGTCTGTAAAGTTACCAGCAACGACTGAAGCATCATCGCTACCGTTAATGGTAACGGTTATTTGCTGAGCTGTACCATCGGTAGAAGTGTAGGTAATTGTGTCTGTTGCAACATCCCCAGCATCCATATCTTGAACAGCGCTTTGATCCAGCGTGAAAGTCCAATTGCCACCAGTTAATACAAAACTACCAAGTGCATTATCGCCTGCAGTTGCAGCTTGATCACTAAAAACTGGTGAGTCATCACCATCAACATCGCTAATGGACAAAGTGCCTGTTGCTGTCGCAGCTGCATCGCCCACATTGCCTTCAGCAACCGAGTCAGTATAGCTACCAGCTACTACGGATGCATCATCGCTACCGTTAATGGTGACGGTGATTTGTTGAGCCGTACCATCTGTAGAGATGTAGGTAATTGTGTCAGTGGCGACATCGCCAGCATCTAAATTTTGAACCGCACTTTGATCTAGCGTGTAAGTCCAAGCGCCACCAGTTAATACAAAACTACCTAATGCGTTATCGCCTGCAGTTGCAGCTTGATCATTAAAGACTGGTGAATCATCGCCATCAACATCACTAATGGACAAACTGCCAGTTGCCGTCGCAGGCGCATCGCCGACATTACCTTCGGCAACAGAGTCGGCAAAGCTACCAGCGACTACGGATCCATCGTCGCTACCATTAATGGTGACGGTGATTTGTTGAGCACTACCATCGGTGGCGGTGTAAGTAATTGTGTCTGTGGCAATGTCGCCAGTGTCTAAGTTTTGAACTGCGCTTTGATCGAGCGTGAAAGTCCAAGCACCGCCAGTTAATACGAAGCTACCAAGTGCGTTATCACCTGCTGTAGAAGCTTGATCATTAAAGGCCGGAAAATCGTCACCATCAACATCGCTAATGGATAAGGTGCCCGTTGCTGTCCCAGCGGCATCGCCAACATTACCTTCGGCAACCGAGTCGGTAAAGCTACCAGCGACTACAGATGCATCGTCGCTACCGTTAATGGTGACGGTGATTTGCTGTGCCGTACCATCGGTAGAGGTGTAGGTAATTGTGTCAGTGGCAATGTCTCCAGCCTCTAAGTTCTGAACCGCACTTTGATTGAGTGTGAAAGTCCAAGTACCACCAATCAATACGAAGCTACCAAGTGCGTTATCACCTGCTGTAGAAGCTTGATCATTAAAGGCTGGTGAATCATCACCATCAACATCGCTAATCGATAACGTGCCAGTTGCCGTCGCAGCGGCATCGCCAACATTACCTTCGGCAACCGAGTCGGTAAAGCTACCAGCTACTACAGATGTATCGTCGCTTCCATTAATGGTGACGGTGATTTGTTGAGCCGTGCCATCTGTAGAGGTGTAGGTAATTGTGTCAGTGGCAACGTCGCCAGCATCCATATCTTGAACAGCGCTTTGATCCAGCGTGAAAGTCCAAGTGCCACCGGCTAAGACGAAGCTACCAAGCGCATTGTCACCAGCTGTCGAAGCTTGATCGTTGAACGCTGAAGAATCATCACCATCAACATCGCTTATGGATAAAGTGCCTGTCGCTGTCGCGGTCGCATCGCCAATATTGCCTTCGGCAACTGTATCGGTAAAGCTACCAGCGACTACCGAAGCATCATCGCTACCGCTAATAGTGACGGTGATTTGCTGAGCGGTTCCATCAGTCGCGGTGTATGTAATCGTGTCAGTGGCAACGTCACCAGCATCTAAGTTTTGAACTGCGCTTTGGTCGAGCATGAATGTCCAAGCGCCGCCAGTTAATACGAAGCTACCAAGCGCGTTATCTCCAGCTGTCGATGCTTGATCATTAAAGGCTGGAGAATCATCACCATCCACATCGCTTATGGATAAGGTGCCCGTTGCTGTCGCAGCCGCATCGCCAACATTGCCTTCGACAACCGAATCGGTAAAGCTACCAGTGACTACCGAAGTATCATCGCTACCGTTAATGGTGACGGTGATTTGTTGAGCCGTACCATCTGTAGAGATGTAGGTAATTGTGTCAGTAGCGACATCGCCAGCATCTAAATTTTGAACCGCACTTTGATCTAGCGTGTAAGTCCAAGCGCCACCAGTTAATACGAAGCTACCAAGCGCGTTATCGCCTGCAGTTGCCGCTTGATCATTAAAGGCTGGGGAATCGTCGCCATCCACATCGCTAATCGATAAAGTGCCTGTTGCTGTCGCGGCTGCATCGCCCACATTGC
>NVXL01000042.1 GCA_002746115.1 Alteromonadaceae bacterium | reverse complement strand
CAGTAAGTCGAGCCTGGTTTACTGGTTGGCAGCACGCTTATACGGTCCATCTAATTGGCCTCTGCGTGTTTACTTTCGTATTTTTTCTTAGAAATAAACTACCCAACAATGTAAAGATTTGGTTAATCTTTGCGATAGCGCTTGCTGTGGCAGTAGCAGGGCTGTTGAATTATGGAGTTGTTGGGAACGGTACGTTGTGGGCAATGTTTTGTTTGATGCTTTGCGTTAATAATAAGGGCACACGGCTGTCTTCTAACATATAGCAGATGCGCTCTACTGGGTAACTCGGGTCAATCGGTAAGTAGGCCGCACCGGCTTTGAGAATGCCTAATAAACCCAGTACCATGGTCGCGGAACGCTCGACGGCAATCGCGATCAAGGGCGTATCGGTGATGTTTTCAGAGAGTAAACCCTTTAAATGCCAAGCGAGTTGATTGGCTTGCTGGTTCAGCTGTTGGTAGCTAAGTGTCTGGCCGTCGTAGACCACGGCAATATTATTCGGCGTCTTGCGGACTTGTTGCTCGAATAAATCAATAATTGTTTGTGCCTTCCCTTCCTGATCGACATTTAGATCAACATTTAGGTCGACGTTTAAATCGTCACTTAAACCTTCGTTTAAATTACTCTCAGTATTATTCCACTGTTGATAGTGCCCGATATCCGCTTCCGTCAACATCGATAATTGACTGACTGGCAGGCTCGGATCGGCAATAATCGCTGCGAGTAAGTTTTCAAAATGCTCGGCTAAACCCTGGATGGTCGAGTGCTCAAACAAGTCTGTCGCATATTCCCAAGCTAATTCCCAATGCCCTTCCACTTCGTAGGCGTACAGCGTTAAATCAAATTTAGCCACGGGGTAATCCGTAGGTATTAATTCAAGCCTTAGGTCGGTTAGCTCGGCAGCGCTGATGACATTACTTAACACACCAAACATCACTTGAAATAAAGGATTGTGACCGAGGCTGCGCGCCGGTCGTAATTCATCGACGACGCGGTCGAAGGGCACGCTCTCATTGGCATAGGCGTCAACACAGGTTTTGCGGGTGTCTTGTAAAAAATCGGTAAAGCTTTGCTGACCGTCCAAATGCCCGCGTAAAACTAAAGTATTCACAAAAAAGCCGATTAAATCTTTGGTTTGACCATGGGTTCGGTTAGCAATTGGGGTGCCGAGGCAAATATCGTCCTGGCCGCTGTAACGCGCCAAAATCACATGCAGCGCCGCCACTAAAGACATAAATACCGTCACGCCTTGCTGTTTACTCAGAGCGGCAAGGCCTTCGCTCATTTCTACCGACAGATGATGAACAACGCGGTCGCCGTGATAGCTTTGTTGCGGTGGGCGCGGTTTGTCCGTTGGTAGCGCGATTAACTCTGGCGTGTCGGCCAGTTGCTTGCGCCAATAACTCAGCTGCCGCTCAACCACGTCGCCTTGTAACCAGTCGCGTTGCCAAGCGGCATAGTCGTGGTATTGGGCCTCAAGCGGCGGCAAGCTTGGCTGCTCGCCTTTCACTAAATCACTATAGGCTTGTTGCCACTGCTGTACGTACACGCCATTGGACCAGCCGTCACCAATAATGTGGTGCATATTGGTGAGTAACATAAAGTCCTGCTCGCCTATTAAGAGTAAATCGGCTTTGTACAGGGGGCCTGTTTCTAAATCGAAACCAATGGTGGCATGCTCGTCAGCTAGGCGTTGTATCTCTTGCTCACGCGTATCGGGATCAAAATTGCGTAAATCATGCACGCCGAGAATCTCCATCGCCTCAATGTCGAGCATCTCAACCACCGCCTGACCATCGCGGTTGGGGAAGTAAGAACGTAAACTCGCTTGGCGCTGCACTAGCCAGCGCAAACTTTGCTCCAAGGCTTCGACATTCAAAGCCCCGGTGATGCGCGAAGCTTCGGGCAGGTTGTAAGTCGCTGTAGTGCCCCCTTCTATCTGGGAGATCACCCACAGACGATCTTGTGCATACGACAAGGTCAGCGGTTCTCCAGCGGGTACTACGGGGATCATAGATACGGCAAGATTCTGTTTTTGTTCATCGATCCACTGAGCGAGTTCTTTAACAACGGGGTGTTTGAATATGACATCAAATGGCAGCTCTACTGCCAAGGTATCACGCAGGCGAACGGAAAGCTGCAAGCCTAATAATGAGTGCCCGCCCAGTTCAAAGAAGTGATCATAAACACCAATCGGCTCGACACCGAAGAGGGCTTGCCAGGCCTCAACGAGTTGCTTCTCGGTGGCGGTTTCCGGGGCGACGTATTCGGTAGATAGATCCGGGCGCGAATGACGCGAAAGCTGCGTTGAGGCGGTGTCGTTAGTAGCCGCAGAATGTTCAGTACGCACTGTTGTTGAGGGTGTACTTGAAAGCTCGGACTCTGAAAATACCGGCTCAATCCAGTGGCGCTGACGCTGAAACGGATAGGTCGGTAGCGGTATGCGTAAGCGCTGCTCATTGGCATAAAACGCATGCCAATCGGGCTTCACGCCTTTCAACCACATTTGCCCCAACATATTGAGCAGCCATTGGTCATCCGTGACCACCGTCGCCGCCGTAGGCAAGAGGTTGAATGCGCTTATCGCGTATTTAGGTTGATGCTGCAATGCAAAACTGGTCAGGATCATTTCAGGCCCCAGCTCTAGCAAGGCATAATCGTCCTGATCCAATAATGTTTGAATGCCTTCCGAGAACAATACCGGGTTCAATAAATGCTCACACCAATAATCCACCGAGGTCGCCTGCTCTGGCGTCACCCAAGTACCGGTGAGATTGGCAATATAGGGGCGCTGGGGAGCGTTCAAGGTAATTTTGCTGAAGTGCTCACGCAGGGAGGCCATGATCGGTGCCATTAGCGGTGAGTGCGCCGCGTTGGCGGTGTTCAAGCGTGAATGCATAATACGCTGGCTGCGCAGCTTATCAATAAAAGTATCGATGGCATCTTTAGTGCCGGAAACCACACAGAGATCTGGGGCGTTATGGGCGGCTAAAAACAGGCCTTCGTGTCGACTGTAGGTGCCGGTGTTCGCGTCAATGGGAAGGTCTTTATTAAACGCCTTAAGCAAGGCTTCGGTGTCACTTTTCGGTAATAACAGGCTAAGCATCTCGCCAGAGGATAAATCCTCCATCAACTGACCGCGAGCTGAAATTAACGGTAATATATCTTCAACCGAAAAGACCCCAGCAAGGCAGGCCGCGACATATTCCCCAATGCTATGGCCAATCATTGCGGTGGGTTCAAAGCCCCACGAAATACACAATTTTGCCAGCGCGTATTCGGTAATAAATAAAGCGGGTTGTGCAATTTGCGAGGGTTTTAAGTCTGGCTCAAGGCCATTCGCAGGGTACAAGAATTCGAGGATACCCAAACCCGACTGCTGCTGGAGTATTTCTGCGCATTCGTCCACGGTGTTTTTAAATACCGGTTCCGCACGATACAGACCACGCCCCATGTTGAGGTATTGCGCGCCCTGCCCGGTAAACATAAACACGATTTTCGCGGTTTTATCCCCCGCCCGACTTTGTCGCCAATGTTTAGGGCTGCGTTCGCGAAGTCGCTCGCTGATGTCGCCAGCGCTTTGACCCAGCAAAAATCCCCGATAAGCAAAGTCTTTGCGCCCTAGGTTCAGGGTATATGCGACATCCGCCAGCTTACTGTCGGGATGTGCGCTCAGGTAGTCAGCAAGGTTGTCGCAGGCTTGCTTAAGTGCAGGTTCCGTTCTAGCCGATACACAGATAAGCTGCTCACGGTCTGAGTTAGAAGACGTTTGCAAAGGCGCTTCTTCCAATACCAGATGGGCATTGGTGCCGCCAATACCAAAGGAGCTGACCCCGGCACGGCGTGGGCCGGTGGAGTGCCATGGTGTTAATTCGGTATTCACCGTAAACGGGCTGTTAGCAAAGTCAATTTGTGGATTGGGTCGCCGGAAATGCAAACTGGCCGGGATTTCACGATGTTTTAAGGCCTGTACGGTTTTGATTAAACCGACGACACCTGCGGCGGTGTTTAAATGGCCCACATTGGTTTTTACCGATCCGATGGCGCAGTAAGCGGTTTTATTGGTGTGGCGGCGATAGGCTTGGGTTAAAGCGCTGACTTCGATCGGGTCACCTAGGGCAGTGGCAGTACCGTGGGTTTCGACGTAGCCGATCGACTCGTAATCCAGCCCGCGCATCGCATCATTAATCACGGCTGCCTGGCGGCTCACGCTGGGCGCGGTAAAGCCAACTTTGTTCATACCATCATTGTTAATCGCTGAGCCCTTTATCACCGCATGAATGGTGTCGCCATCTGCCAGTGCTCCGCTCAGGCGTTTCAATACGACAATGCCAACCCCTTCCCCGCCCACGGCACCCTGTGCGTCGGCATCAAAGGCGCGGCAATGTCCGTCTGGAGACAAGATCATGCCATCCTGGTACAGGTACCCTTGTTTTTGCGGAAAGCCAATGTAGACCCCGCCTGCCAAGGCGATGTCGCATTCATTGTTTAATAAACTTTTCTGAGCCACATGAGTGGCAACCAAGCCGGTTGAACACGCCGTGTGTATAAATAAAGCGGGGCCTGTGAGGTTGAGTTTATAGGCCGTGCTGGTGGCGACAAAGTGGCTATCGGACAAGGCGGATTGGAACTCATCTAGGGAGTCTAGGTGCTGCTGACCGGCCGGTGAACAATTCGCTAAGTAATTGCTGGTATCAGCACCGGCAAACACGCCTACGGGAAAGTCAATGCTGGCAACGTCATAACCTGCGTGCTCTAAACTCGTCCACGCGGTTTCCATAAATACCCGTTGTTGTGGATCAAGAAAATCGGCTTCTTTCGGAGTGTAACCAAAAAAGCGCGCATCAAATAAATCGGCATTGTCGAGCACACCACGGGCTCGGACGTAATTGGGGTTATTGAACAAGCTTGCGTCAACCCCGCTCGATGACAATTCCGCATCGCTGAAGGTTTGAACCGACTCAATGCCAGCACGTAAATTGTCCCAGAAAGCATCAACATTGTCCGCCCCCGGGAAACGCCCTGCCATACCGATCACCGCAATGTCCTCGGTAGTTGGTTTTTCAGCGATGGGGGCCGAGATGGGGGCCGAGATGTCGGTCGGTTTGACTTGTTCAGCGGCTTGCTGCGGGCTGAGGTGAGCCGCCAAACTGCTGATCGTCGGATATTGAAATAAGGTAACCGCAGGCAAGGTTTCCCCCAGTAATGCCTGAACACGACTTTGCACTTGCATTAACAACAAGGAGTGTCCGCCGAGGTCAAAAAAGTTATCGTGAACGCCGACGCTTTCTAAGGTCAGGACATCTTGCCAAATCTCGGCAATTTGCTGCTCAAGCGAGGTTTTCGGTTCAAGGGTGACATTCGTTGGGGGCTGGGGTATGGGTAGCGCTTTACGATCAACTTTACCGCTGGGGGTCAAGGGTAATTCGTCCAAGACCATGAAATGACTGGGTACCATGTAATCTGGCAAATGATCTTTGAGCCAATCTTTCAGGGCTTTGATGCGCTCCGGCGAGGCGGAGTCAGTGATAAGGTAAGCCACTAAACGCTGGTTGCCATCCGTTTCATACAAGGTCACCACAGCTTGTTTGATGCTCTCTTGCTGGATAAGCAAGGATTCAATTTCCCCCAGTTCGATGCGAAAACCCCGTAACTTCACCTGATGATCAATACGGCCGAGGTATTGTAGGTCACAGGGCTTGCCAGCGCTGTCGCCAAGCCAGCGAGCTAAATCACCCGTCTTGTAAATGCGCTCCTTTTTGCCGAGAATTTCCACCTCTATGAACTTTTCAGCCGTTAAATTAGGGCGATTCAGGTAGCCACGTGCCAAGCCGCTGCCAGCGATACAAAGCTCGCCAGGCACACCGATGGCTTGTAGTTGATGCTGGTCGTCTAGGATATAAATACGGGTATTCGCTATGGCTTGACCAATCGGCACATTGAGCAGGTCACAGCCTGGCGTAATGGTAAAAGCTGAGGTCACGACAGTGGCTTCCGTCGGGCCGTAGGTGTTAATTAGGGTGGGGAAATCGCCAAAGGCTTCTAGCCACTGTTTAACTTTTTCGCCGGAAACCGCTTCGCCGCCAATGATGATCAGACGAATACAGGCAGGCCAATATTTTTTGACGACGGGCATTTGCGCCAGCAGGTGCTGCCAATACGCGGTAGGCAAATCCAGCACGGTCAGTTGCAGGGCATCACATTGGCGTAAAAAACCTTCCACCGTCGTGTGCATATCCGGGCTGCGCAAGACTAGGGTGGCGCCTTGCAGTAAGGTGGGATAAATTTCTTCCGCAGCGGTATCAAAACTAAAGGATGCAAACTGTAAGGTTTTGTCGTCAGAGGTGACAGAATAGGTATTGATGGATGCTTGGGCAAAATTAAATAAAGCGCCCTGCTCAATCATGACCCCTTTGGGCTTGCCGGTGGACCCCGAGGTATAAATCACATACGCCAAATCGTCATACCGGCGGTCGGCGGTCGGGTTGGTCGTCGCTTGGCTAGCGAGCTTTACCTCATCCAAACAGATAACCGTACAGTCGGTGTTTAATTCCCTTAGCGCCAAAGGGTCTTGTAAATGGCTTTGCGTTAACAACAAGGGTGCCGCGCTGTCTTCTAGCATGTGACGAATCCGCGCCGCCGGATAATTCGGGTCAATGGGGATATAGGCTGCGCCCGCTTTGAGAATCGCCAATAACCCGATTATCATATCGAATGAGCGTTCCACAGCTATCGCGATCAGCGGATTATCAGGTTTCGCTCGTGCCTGTAAATAATGTGCCAATTGATTGGCTTGCTGATTCAACTGCTGGTAGCTCAGTTGTTTACCATCAAAAATAACGGCAACTTTGTCCGGTGTTTCCTGTACGCGCTGTTCAAACACCGCGACAATCGTTGCATCCGCCGTCGCTGGCGATACGTTTGTAGGAAAGTCCATCGAGGTATTATTCCAAGCAGGTATTTCCCGGATATCCGTTTCACTCAGCATCGACAACTGACAAATAGCGTGTGTGGGCTTCGCCACAATATTGCTTAGTAGTACGTCAAAATGTGTGGCCATACGCGCTATAGTTTCGGCCTCAAACAAGTCCGTGGCGTATTCCCAGACGCAGCTCAACTGCCCGTCGCAATCTTCCACATTGAGGGTTAAATCGAATTTGGACACCGGATAATCCGGTGTGAGACGAGTGGCGCTCAGCTCTGGCAACACCGGGTTCACCATCTCATCGCTGAGGTATGACAACATCACTTGGAACAATGGACTATGGCTGAGCGAGCGCCCTGGTTGCAACTGTTCAACCAGCATTTCAAACGGTAGATCCTGATGGCTATAAGCGCCTAAGCAAGTTTGGCGGGTTTGCTGCAATAACTCGTTGAAACATTGCTCTGGCTGCACCTGACCCCGCAATACCAAGGTATTCACAAAGAAACCAATGATATCTTCGGTTTGGCTATGAGTACGGTTGGCAATCGGGCTGCCTACACATAAATCCTGCTGACGGCTGTAGCGTGACAGTAAAATATAAAATGCTGCCAGCAGGGTCATAAACACGCTTACTCCCTGCTGCTGGCTTAGGTGTATAAGGTTTTGGCTCAGCGTGGGCGACAGGTGGTGGGTGTAATAAGCCCCTCGAAAGCTTTGCTGCGATGGGCGCGGTTTATCGGTGGGTACTTGCAATAATTCAGGTATTCCGGCCAATTGTTGCTGCCAGTAATCCGAGGCTTGCTGCAATACCTCCCCCTGCATCCAATGGCTTTGCCAGGCGGCATAGTCACTGTACTGAATCGCAAGCGGGACTAGGGTCGGTTGCTGTCCCTGAGCAAAGGCGGCGTAAGCGTGCTGCCAGTCCTGCATAAACACCCGCATCGACCAACCATCGCTAACAATGTGATGCATGTTTAGCAGTACCACGGACTGATCTTCACTCAGTAACAAGACTTTGGCTTTAAATAAGGGGCCACAGGCAAGGTCGAATGCTTCGAGTGCATGTCGGTTCACATGCTTTTGTACTTCGGCGCTGTGGCTTGATGCGGGTAAGTGGCGCAAATCATGGATGACGAGAAAGTCCGTTGCTGTCAGTATTTGGACTTGTACTAGACTATCCGACACTGGGTTTTCTACCTTAGGACTCTCCACCTTAGGGAACGTACTACGAAAGCTCTCATGCCGCTCAACCAACCACCGTAGGCTATGCAGTAGAGCCTCGGAATTAAGCTTGCCAGTCAGCTGCCACCCCATGGGCATGTTATAGCTGGCGCTGCCCTCTTCTTCCAATTGATCTAAGAACCATAAGCGTTGCTGTGCAAACGACAGTACCTTCGGCGCATCAGGCGCTTGGCGTTCAATCGGCGGCAGGTTCACGGGACTGATCGCAGTATCAATGGCTGTGGCCAAGGCCGATAATTGAGCAAATTCGAATACACTGCGTACGGGTAATTCCACTTGAAAGCTATCGCGGATGCGAGAAACAAGCTGGCTTGCCATTAGGGAGTGGCCGCCCAGCGCAAAGAAATCATCATGCCGCTGAATGCTTTCGCGCTTAAGTAAGACCGCCCATAAGGACGCCAAGAGGTCTTCCGTGGGTGTGGCAGGTTTTGCACCGCTCACGCTTTCAAGCTTTGGTGTAGGTAGACCTTTGCGGTCTACTTTTCCATTAGCGGTGAGGGGCAAGTTATCGAGCATCATGAAATGCGTGGGCACCATGTATGCGGGTAAACGCGCTTTGAGCCAGTCATTTAACTCGTTTATTAAATCGTCTGAAAGATTGGCGGAATCTGAAAAACCAGATGCCCCCGAAAAGCCTAAAGCGTCGGAAGCCGTTAAATAAGCATGCAAAACCTTATTTCCCTCAGCCTCGTATAAAATAACAACCGCCTCGTTGACGGCCTCATGCTGAGTGATAACGGCTTCGATTTCGCCTAATTCAATCCTAAAACCGCGCAGCTTAACTTGGTGATCAATACGCCCAAGGAAGTCGAGATTACCATCGGGCAACCAACGCACTAAATCACCGGTTTTATAAAAACGCTCTGTCTGCCCAAAACAGGTGATATCAACAAATTTCTCAGCCGTTAACTCTGGGCGATTCAGGTAGCCTTCGGCAAGCCCGGCACCACTGGTGACAAGCTCACCTGGGATATTTACGGCAAGCGGTTGATGATGCTCATCGACCACCAATACACGCGTATTGGCTATGGGTCTGCCAATGGGAATGGAGTGCCGGTAGCGTTGTTGAGTGATGGGGTAAAAACAAGTAAAGGTGGTATTTTCGGTTGGCCCGTAGCCATTAATTAATTGTGTATCCGGTAACAGTGCTAGCGCTTTGTTAATGTGTGATACCGACAGGGCTTCGCCACCCGTCATTAACTGTTTTAGCCCACGGAGACTCTCTGGGTGCTCCTCCACCATGACATTAAACAAGCCACTGGTCAGCCATAGAATGCTGATATTTTCCTGCGGTAAAATTTTGGCGAGCTCCGCTAATTCCTGTTGCCCTGCTGGCATCACAACCAGCTTCGCGCCATTAAGTATTGGCCCCCAAATTTCTAGGGTCGCCGCATCAAAGGAAATAGGTGCATATTGCAGGAAGGTCTGTTCAGCGTTAAATTGAAGGTAATCTGTATTTTTAACGGTTCGAATAATACCGCGCTGAGCAATGCAGGTGCCCTTGGGTTTACCGGTCGAGCCTGAGGTGTACATGACGTAGGCGAGATCAGCTGCCGTGGATTTTACTTGAGGGTTGGTAGTGGCTTGCTCGCTTAAGTTTATTTCATCCAAACAAAGCACGGTTCGCGCTTGCTCGGCCTGATCCAAAAGTAGCAGGTCTTTTAGCTTACTCTTAGTCAACAGCTTACTCTGAGTCAACAACAAAGCCGCAGCACAATCCTCCAACATATACTGAATTCTATCCGCCGGATAAGCGGGGTCGATGGGCACGTAGGCGCCGCCAGATTTAAGAATCGCCAGCATGGCAATTACCACGTCGGCGCTTCGCTCAAGCGCGATGGCGATCAAGGGATTTTTTTCTGTTATTCCGACCGCTTTTAATTGTTCCTGTAAATAATGCGCGAGTTGATTCGCTTTACTATTCAGTTGTTGATAGCTCAGTTGCTGGCCTTCAAATACTACGGCAGGGTTTGAAGGCGTAAGTGCCGCCTGTTGCTCAAACACCTCGGCAACGGTAAGCTCTGCGGGGTAGTCGGTTGCGGTATTGTTCCAAGTTTGCTGTTGGCGGATTTCACTGCCCGTGAGTAAGGGCAGCTTGCTGATTTGCTGCTCGGGGTTGTCAATAATCGCCGTGAGCAGCACGTTAAAATGATCGGCCATACGCTCGATGCTTTGTTCAACAAATAAATCCGTAGCATATTCCCATAGGCAATGCAGTTGGCCATCGCGCTCCTCTAAAAATAGGGTTAAATCAAATTTAGCGACGGGATAATCTTGCGTTAAGGTAGTGGTTTTTACGCCGGGTAGCCTTAGCTGCGTTTGCTCATTATTTTGCAACACAATCATGACTTGAAATAAGGGGCTATAGCTTAGGTTACGTGTTGGTTGCAACTGCTCTAACAGTGTTTCAAAGGGAATATCTTGATGGGTATAAGCGCCCAGACAGGTTTGGCAGGTCTCGCGTAATAGCTCGGTAAAACGTTGTTCGGGTTGTAATTGCGCGCGCAATACTAGGGTGTTGACAAATAAACCGAGAATATCCTCACTCTGGCTGTGAGTGCGGTTGGCAATCGGGCTGCCGACGCAAATATCACTCTGGCGGCTGTAACGTGCTAACAAAATATAAAACGCACTGAGCACCGTCATAAATAAACTGACGCCATGCTCTCGGCTCAAACGGGTAAGGCTCTGACTCAAGGTGGTGGACAGGCTATGTCGGTATTGTGCGCCTTGATAACTTCGCTGCGGCGGGCGGGGTTTATCGGTGGGCAATGCCAATAATGTAGGTAAGCCTGTCAATTTCTGCTGCCAATAATCCAACTGCGTTTGTAAAACATCGCCTTGCAACCAAGCTCGCTGCCAGGCTGCATAATCGCTATATTGAATATCAAGAGGGGGTAAACTTGGTGACTCATCTTGGACGCAAGCGGTGTAGGCCTGCTGCCAATCCCGCATCAATACATCTATTGACCAACCGTCGCTGATAATATGATGCATTGTTAAAAGCAGCACGGAGCTTTGTTTATCTAAACACTCTTTACCTACAAGCTCTTTACCTACAAACTCTTTACCTATAAGGAAGTAATCCGCTTTAAATAAAGGGCCTGCTGTTAAATCAAAGGGTTCAATGGCGTGATTTTTAGCGCGGTTTTGCAGTTCTCTATTTTGTTCTGATGCCGAAAGGTGCTGTAAATTATGGATGGATAATACTGTATTTGAGAGCGCTTCGGCATCAAGAATCACCACTTGTGCTTGGCCGTCTTGCGCTGAAAAACACGTTCGTAAAGCCTCATGCCGCTCGATTAATACCTGCAAACTGCTTTGCAAAGCATCTACATTTAAAGGCCCCGAAAACTGCAACGCCACTGGTATGTTATAGGTGGCACGGTTATTTTCTTCAAACTGGTTTAAAAACCATAAGCGCTGTTGTGCGAATGATAATACTTTGGGCGCATCCAGCGATTGTCGTTCAACTGATGGCAAGCTGACGGTGCCTGTGGCCAACTCAATCGCCTTGGCTAAGGCATCCAATTGGGGATGCTCAAACACAGCGCGCACGGGTAATTCTATTTGAAAACTGTCCCGAATTCGGGCAATAAGTTGTGTGGCCAGTAAGGAATGGCCTCCCAGATCAAAGAAATTATCATGCCGATGTATTGTTTTTCGCTTGAGAACAAAGCCCCATAAGTTAGCCAACAGTTCTTCACTAGGTGTTGCAGGTTTTACACTCAGTAGTGATTCAAATTCTGGGGCTGGCAATGCTTTGCGATCAATTTTACCATTGGCGGTTAAAGGGAATTTATCCAATACAATGAAACCATTGGGAATCATATAATCCGGTAAGCGTGTTTTTAGCCAATTCTTTAATGCCGCTGACTCAGTATTTTCTTCAGCTACCTTGTCGTCCACGACAAGGTAAGCCACTAAGCGTTTATTTTCATCGGCTTCATGCACGATCACCAATGCTTCGTTGACGGCTTGGTGTTGAGTGAGTACGGATTCAATCTCACCTAATTCGATGCGGAAACCACGAATTTTTATCTGGAAATCCGCACGACCTAAAAATTCAATATTACCATCGGGAAAATAACGGCCTTTATCACCGGTTTTATACAAACGTTCTTGCGTTTGTGGGTGATTAATAAAGCTCTTTTGTGTTTTTTCCTCGTCACGCCAATAACCTTGTGCAAGGCCCAGGCCACCGATATAAAGCTGCCCGGTAACACCAACTGGGCAAGGCTGCATAAATTCAGTCAATATGTGAAAGGTTTGATTGGCTAGGGGCTTGCCATAAGGCACGCTAGCACCTGTGGGGTCAAGTGCGTCAACTCGATAATAATTTGACCAAATTGAGGCCTCGGTGGCGCCACCTAAACTGATGATTTGTATTTCTGGCCATAAGCTTTTAATTTGCGGTGGTAAATTCAGCGGAATCCAGTCGCCGCTCATCAAGCACATACGCAACGACGCTGGCAGGTTTTGAGTTTTTTCGGACGCTTCAGTAAGCTCCTGTTCTCCAAGCTCTTTATATCCAAGAAAGTCGACCAACATTTGCATTAATGCAGGCACTGTATTCCAGAGTGTTACTTGATGTTGATGCATCAACGCGACCCAATGGGCGGGCTCTCTGTCGAGTGAGGAATCGGGGATGACAACGCCAGCACCACAGGCTAAGGTGCCAAAAACATCGTAAACGGAAAGGTCAAAACTCAACGCCGATAAAGCCAATACCCGGTCGTGCTCAACGATGCCAAAACGCTGATTAATATCTTGAAGCGTATTCACTACACTGCGATGATTAATCGCCACGCCTTTTGGCTGCCCCGTAGAGCCGGAGGTAAAAATGATATAGGCCAGCTCATCCACTTGATTTTTAATCGGCGGTTTTTCTGTTGTTTGCGTAGCTAAGTCGATGTTATCTAAACACAGTAAGGTGCAACTTTGACTCAAAGAATTAATAGGCAGCTGTTCTGTTAAGTGGCTTTGCGTTAATAAAACCGACGCCTTGCTGTGCTCCAGCATGTATTCAATGCGTGCCGCCGGGTAATCCGAGTCAACGGGTACATAGGCAGCGCCAGATTTTAAAATACCTAATAAACCCACAATCATCTCGATTGAGCGTTCAAGTGCAATGGCGACGATTGGATTTTCTTCACTATCAGTAGGGAAAATCCCTTGTAAATAATGCGCTAACTGATTCGATTTTTTATCAAGCTGTTGGTAGCTTATTTGTTCATCGGCAAAAAAAGCAGCGACATTATTCGGGGTTTTAGCGGCCTGCTGCTCAAACAGGTCAATGACTGTCAGCCCCGATGGGTAGGCCTTTTCAGTGTTGTTCCATTCAATCAGCTGAGTGTTTTCTGCCTCGCTAAGCAGCGGTAATTGGTGAATACTTTGCTCGGAATCCAGAACAACCGCTTCGAGAAGAATGTGTAAATGCGCAACTAAGCGTGTAATCGTCTCGGGGGTAAATAGATCGCGATTATAAGTAAACACCGCACTCAGAGCTTGCCCATCGGTGTTTTCGGACCACGTTACTGAGAGATCGAACTGTGCTTCCATTTGAGCAATATCTCGGCGCTCTGCTGACAACGGATATTCCGACGCCCCCTCCACTGACCGCCCTTTCACAGAAAAAGTTTTAGGAATTAAATCACTTCGCTCCAAGGCAAACATCGCTTGCACCAACGGCGGATAACTTGGGTCGCGCTGAGTTTGTAACTGATCAATTAATTTGGCAAATGGGTAAGGCTGATGATATAAACCACTCAGTATTTGTCGACCGGTTTGCGACACTAACTCGCTGAAACTAAGTTCTGAGAATTGGGTACGCACAACCATCGGGTTAACAAAGTACCCAACCATGTCGGTAAATTCAGGCTGATTACGTGGAATAGACGTCGGCACTGCCGTCCAGATATCCGACTGCCCCGAGTAACGATGCAGCAATACTTGCCAGGCGCTTAATAACACCGTAAACAAAGTGCTTTTATGGGTTTTGGCTAAGGTCTCTAATTTTTGCGTCAGCTCTGCTGAAAGCGAGGTACTATGGGAGGCGCCATTAAAGGTTTGCGCTGGTGGCCGCGGGAAGTCGGTCGGCAATTGCAGCACGGGCACGTCACCAGCGAGTTGTTTGGCCCAATAGCTGGCCATGCGCTGGCCTTTTCGGCTTTCGAGTAGTTCCGCCTCCCAATGCACATAATCGGCGTAATTATTTTCTGGCGTTTTTGGAGCTACTGTTGATGGAGGTACTGTTTCTAAAGGTGCTATTGATGTTAACGGTGTATTTTCACTAAGCGTCGCTGTGGTGCCTGTTAGCGCCGCATAATAGTATTGCAAAAAATGCTGCCCAATAATCGCGAGCGAGCCAGCATCACCGGAAATGTGATGCAAGCTAAACAATAGTACCGAGCCACCTTGAGCACCTGAATACAAGGTGGCACGAAAAACCCCCTCTTCCAATACAAATGGCCGCTGTGAACTTTGCTGAACCTGTGCAGTAAGTGCCTCATCAGTCCAATCACTCGCATCAACATGTTGCCAACAAGCCCCTACCTCACGCTCGAACTGCTGATAAGGCACACCCTCACGTTCGCCAAAGCTAGTGCGTAACGAGGGGTGTTTTTCAAGCAGCTTCTGCACCGCTTGTTCGGCTATTTTCGGCACGACGACTAATCCCGGCTCAATAGCGTCATTAAACTGTAGGGGCAGTGCCATGTTATAAGCGGCACTTGTTGGCGCCTCCTTATAAATAAACCAAAGGGCTTGCTGACCAAATGAGAGTGAATGGGTTTGACCTATGCATTTGTTATACGAATTCATCGTTATCTCACCGAAAATACTGACTATTAACAACCAAAGTTTTCGGGGAATTATAAAAGGGTTATTAGGTATAACAAAAGGGATATCAGGAACAAGGGATTGATAATTAGAAATAACGCAATGGCAATTAGAAATAACAGGACAACAAAAGAACAATGTGGCATCTAAAACAACATTATATATAAGTTAAGCATCCTTACTCGCTTTAATACGTGACTTTTTTGTACTTCAGATCATTTACACCACCGATACGTCCACCAAAACACAGTCACTGAATGCGACAAGGCTCGCACGTAAGCCCTCCAAGACCCTATCAATAGTCGCCCCCACAAATATCTCAGAGCTATACTGAAAAGAAATATGCAATTCACCATTATCAACAACCGCATCAAGCAGAGATAGTGCGTCGCCGGTACGGCTATTAACATTTAGCAACAAAATCCGGCTTATCGCTAACCAACCAAAGCTACGTGAAAGGTCTACACTGTCATCCATATCGAGTGCCGCATCCACCACTTTAAGCGTGAAACATTCGGATCTAGATACACAGGTTAATGTTTTTCCAAACCGGCCACTAACACGTTCACAATTGAAATATTGACACTTCCAATAGTTACATTGGCAAGCGTTTTTGTTAATGATTTGGAAAAATAAAAATTCTTTACTACGGATGACCCTCGGGTATTCAAGTGAATTTTTTCAGGGTAATACACAGGAATAGTGCCCGCCTTCGACCAAGGAAAGCCCGTCCAGTACGAGTGTTTTTCTTGCATGGATTCGGCATTAATGTAGCGAATTAACCTTTCGACCCATTCGTACGCGGGTATTGTTTCTTCTGGAAAAATATATTCCTGATTAGCACTTAACACCTGATAACAGCTCCGCTAGTCATCAAACAAGACTTCCGATGCCACTTGGTCTGCCAAGAGGTGATTGAGATTCAAACGTATAACATAGCCGCTTACACCATGGTTAAATATCATCACCTGAATCAATGGCGCTCTGGATAAATCCATTCCTCCTTGGCGGCGTTGAATCATCTCGCCTATACGGCTTATTTGTGAACTCTCTGGCAACTCGGAAACATAGCACAGTACAGCATCCAAATCTAAGGCATTACAGGGGACAAGGCTTTGCCGCCATTGCCCTTCAGTATGAGTGAAGGTCGCTCGCAATATTAACGAGGCCTGCCCCCATCCTTCATTTTTTCTATTCGGGTGACAATATGAAATTCGCCGTCAACACTTCACCCCTATCCATGAACGCGTGGCTCTTTGACGTGTAATGGTCGTGTAATATGTATTTTTAACAAATGCATATACACTTCCACTCTGTGACAACTAATGTTCAGTGCTATTTACGGAGAATTAACAAAGTTAACTTTAATCAATCCCCTCCAACACACCCAAAGAAACCTCCGCCAAACAAACCTTAAGTTTCTCCGCCAACACATCTACATGAGGCGCCTGCAACATAGACTCATGACTGCCCGGCACCCTATGCACCACCACCCCACCTTCAGCCACCATCTCCCAGCCCTGAGTCTCACTATTCGTATACTGAAACGCCGACAAAGAAGCCTGCAAAGGACGAAATAAAGTCACCTTACCCGCATAATTCCCCGGCGTATAATTTAAAAAAGCCAGCCCATTGCTTTTAAACACCTTAAACAAACGCTCCGTCTGCGCAACATCAAAATCCGCAGGAAGCACCCCCGCCTGCTGGGCTTCATTCATCACATACCGAATTTGCTCTTGGTCACTCATCTGCCGAAGCTCCTCCACCCGCAAGCTCAGAAACTCCGCAAATAAGCCCGCCAAAAACCCAGCATTGTCATTCGCCATTAAATCGCGGTTCTCATCTGAAACCTTGGCCGAACTATCAAACAAAGCCAGCAACTCCACCTCCTCCCCCCGAGCTTGAAGCGCCTGAGCGGTAGCAAAAGCCACCACCCCACCAAAAGACCACCCCGATAAACGATAAGGTCCATGCGGCTGAACCGACTGAATCCACGCCAATTGATAATCGACAATATCCTCCACCCGATCAAAAGGCACCTGCCCCTTTTCCAAGCCCATCGCCTGCAAGACATAAAAGGGCTGATCCTCATCCAATGCATTTGCCAAGGCATGATAAGCGTATGCATTGCCGCCCGCCGGATAAAAGCAAAACAAGGGCACCTTTGCCCCTCCTTGACGAAGGGCCACCAAGGGCGTCCATGCTTGCTGATTCGGCGCTTCCAATAATAAACAAGCCTGCTCTTCCAAAGTTGGACCTTGAAATAAACTGGTTAACGGCAACTCACGCTGGAAGGTTTTGTTCACCTTGGAAATCAAACTAACCGCCAATAAGGATTGTCCGCCAATGTGGAAGAAATTATCCTTAAGTCCTACTTTGTCGAGCCCTAAAATAGACTGCCAAATACCCGCCAAGTTTTTCTCCACTTCGGTTCTAGGCGCCACATAATTGGAATCTGAACGAATGCCAATATTGGCTGGATCCGGCAAGGCACGCTTGTCCACCTTTCCGTTGGGCGTCAGCGGGATGGCATCCAATAAAATAAAGGCCGCTGGCATCATATAATCCGGTAAGGTGTGCCGTAAACTCTCACGAAGCTCTGGCACGATTGCCCGAATAAATTTGGCTTGAATCGGTTGGTTAACACACTTGGCCAGCGGCTTTTCCGTATTGGCCAAAAGCCTTTCCCCATCGAAAGGGTGCACTTGAGATGAAGGGATTACGCCCTTATAAAACACGACATCAAAGGTAAAATCCGTCGCCATCTGAATGTCGACCTGCAAGCCCTGGGCGTTGGCCAGTTCAATAAGATCTTCCGGTGCTAAACCCTGTTGCTCGACGCCGCTCAAGGCTCTTTTTAATTCAGCAACCGTTTCTTGACCCGTCGCTTGAGCTAAAAACTCCAATAATGCCTGATCATTAGAAAGACGAGCATTGCTAAGCGATTTAAGCCATAAGGGGGCTTCTAGGTCTTCACACAATAAAGCCTCTATCTCAGGCAAAGCCATCCCACTGCCATTAAGCTGCCTTAGTTTACTTGTTGATAGGGGCGGTATTGATAGGGACAGTGGTGTTGATAGGGGCTCACGGCCTTTAGTTAAAATAACATCGTAACGATAACGATTCATCTCGTTGTTCGCTCGCCCGCCTTTGGGCTGAATACGACACTGAGTCAATGCGGGTAGCGTCTGCAATAACGCAGAGAAAAAATCCGGCTCGATTAACAGCTCATCTTCCGTTTGAATGCTCTCTTGAATTTTGTGCTTTAACTCAAGTGCCAACATAGAAGGTTTGGCCTGGAATAATTGCACCGATGCTTTGAACGCTGGCAGTAAGGCTAAATTGCGTAAATCCCCAAGGAAAAGGCTACCGCCCGGTTTTAAGGCCTTCACCGCGCCTTTGAGTACCAACAATAAGTAATCCACATCGGGGAAGTACTGCACCACGGAATTTAAAATAATCGTATCAAACGATGCCGCTTCCACTTGCTCTATATAATCCGCCGCTTGATGTAATAAACGAACGTGGTGGAGTTGTTTATCCGACTCGACTAAACGCTGCACTTGCTCAATGGCAACGCGTGAAAAGTCGCAGCCCCAATAGGTCTCGCATACCGGTGCAAGAGGCGCCAGCAGTAAGCCCGAACCACACCCTATTTCTAAGACCTTGTTAGGTTTAAGGGCGATGATTTTTTGCACGGTTTCGTTCACCCATTCTCGCATCTGTTCCAGCGCGATGGGCTCACCCGAGAAACTACTGTTCCAACCAATGATGTTAAACGATAACTGATCCAAGTCCGATTGCCCGTAAGTGTTTTCATAAATACTTTGCCAATCGGAAACTAAGTCGCCCTGCCAATCTTGTTCGACTTGCCTGTTCTCCATTTCCTGCAGATTCGGGGTAAGGTAAGCGATCAACCTCTTGCCTCCCATGGGGTCATCACTGTCGACTACGATGCTCTCTTGCACCATGGCATGACGCGCCAAGCAGGATTCAATCTCACCGAGTTCAATCCGGAACCCTCGAATTTTGACCTGAGTGTCTATGCGCCCCAAATATTCCAATTCCCCTTGCGAGGTCACCCTAGCAAGGTCCCCCGATTTGTAATAGCGGGTGCCGGCATCTTTTTCATCGTCAAAGGGCGAGGCAATAAAACGTGCTTGGGTTAATTCCGGTCGGTTTAAATACCCATGACCAACACCGGCCCCGCCTACCACCATTTCACCCGGCACCCCGACTGGCACGGGTTGCCCGTGAGCATCCAATAAACCAATACTCAGATCAGGTAAAGGCAGACCAATAAAGCTGCCTACACGAGCCAAGTCGTCAAGGCACACTTCACGGTAAGTCGAGTGTACGGTGGTTTCGGTAATGCCATACATATTGATTAGACGCGGCTGCGTATCGCCATGGCGATCAAACCACGATTTTAAACGCTGAAAATCCAAGACCTCGCCACCAAAAATCACACGTCGCAATGCTAGGTTCCCCGAAGTGGCAAGCCCTGCTTCCCACTTATCCAAGGAATAAAAAGCTGATGGCGTTTGGCTTAAAATCGTGACCGACTCTTGACTCAGTAAGTCATAAAAAAGGTCGGGGGAACGGCTAACCGCATAGGAGACAACGACCAATCGCCCGCCATGCAATAAAGCACCCCAGATCTCCCAGACCGATACGTCGAAAGCATAGGAATGGAACAAGCTCCACACGTCCTGCTCACCGTAATCGATCAACGGCTGAGTGACTGAGAAGAGCCGTGTAACGTTGTTATGATGGATCAATACGCCTTTGGGTTTGCCGGTCGAACCGGAGGTATAAATCACGTAAGCCAGTGAATCACCGCTTGCCTCTGAACTCGGGTTTTCAGTGCTTTCAAGCGCTAAGGCCTCGGCTATCTGATCCAGCGCAATGGTTGGAATGTTCAAAGGTGAAGACACTATCGTCTCCTCTGTTTGCGCCACTAAACACTGTACTTGCGCGTCTTCCAAAATAAAGTCAATGCGCGCTTTCGGATGACTTAAATCCAAAGGCACGTAGGCACCCCCGGCTTTGTGTACACCAAGAATGGCCACGATCATGGCCAGCGAACGCTCAAAAGAAAGTGCCACTTTAAACTCCAGCCCCACCTCTTGTTTCAATACCTTTTGTTTTATTACCTTTTGTTTCAATAGAAAGTGCGCCAGTTGATTGGCTTGAGCATTCAATGCCTGATACGTAAGATGCTGCCCCTCAAAAGAAAGCGCAATGGCATGAGGTGTTTTAAGCACCTGTTGCTCAAACAGCTGGTGCAAACATCCGGAAAAGTCTGGCTTCGGGTAGCTCATGGCCAGCGGCGATAAAACGCCCTGCTGCCGCTCGGCAAGGGGCATCAACGGTAGGGTTTGAATGCTTTGCTCGGGTGTTTGAATAATTGCATTCAAGAGCGTTTCATAATGCCCTAACATTCTGCGAATAGTCGCGGCCTCAAAAAGATCTGTCGCGTATTTTAATTGCCCCAATAAACCCGCGTCGTTTTCAAAAAATTCAAACTCTAAATCAAAGCGAACGGTACCATCTTCAAAGTTAATGCCGCGCACTTCCAGATCTTCCATCTGCATGCTGGTCGATGGCGTATTTTGAAAAATAAACGACACTTGCGCCAGCGGATTTCGATCTAGGTTTCGATCCAATTGCAATTCATGAACGATTTGCTCGAATGGAAGATCCTGATGGCGATAGGCCTCCAAGGTTGTGTCCCGCACTTGCGCTAATAAATCATTAAACGATTGCCCTGCCGACAGATCAAAACGTAACGCTAGGCTGTTCACAAAAAAACCGATTAAAGGTTCGATCGCGCTATGGTGCCGGTTGGCGATAGGGGCGCTGATAATAATGTCATCTTGACGACTGTATCTCGCCATCAAAATAGCAAAGGTCGCCATCAAGGTCATGTAAAGACTACAGCCAGCGCTTTGGCTTAGTTTTTTTAATAATAATCGCTGTTCATTGGAGAGTTGAATAATTTCCTTACTGCCCTGAAAGGTTTGAATCCGGGGTCGTGGGTGATCGGTAGGAAGCTGCAGTAACGGCGACTCTTTTAATTGCGTCGTCCAAAAATTCATTTGTTTTTCCAGCACGGCACCACGTAAATAATTCCGCTGCCAAATGGCAAAGTCCGAGTATTGAATCGCAAGATCGGCCAAAGGTAAGGGCTGACCCAGGCAAAAGCTGTTGTAAATAGTCGTCAGTTCTTTTAGAAAAACCCCGATGGACCAACCGTCGGAAATAATATGATGAAGCACCATAATGAAAACATGATCGGTGTCGGAAAACTTAAGCAGGCGCACACGAATCATCGAGTCGTTTTGCAAGTTAATGTTTTCTTTGGATATCGTAGCCAACCACTGCCGTGCTTTTTCATCCCGCTGCTCGTATGCCACCTCGCTCAAGTCCACGGTTGTTAACGGTAACTGTAAAGAAGGTGATATGACTTGAAAAGGCTCACCCTCCCGATCAATAAAATTCGTCCTTAAAGTGTCATGGCGCCGAATCACCTCATTCAAACTTTGCTCTAACATGGTGGCTTGTAGTTTTCCGGTAAAATGAAAACCTCCAGCGACATTGTAAAAGGGGTTGTCTGGAACCAGTTTATCTAAAAACCAAAGACGCTCCTGAGCAAACGACAGTGGGGTAAAATCTGCCCGTACAAGCGGCACGATGGAAGGCTTGACGATGTATTCCTGCTGGTCTTGCTCAACCGTTCGGCAAAAATCCTCAAAACCAGAATATTCAAACATGGTGCGCACGGAGAGGTCTTTATGGAACACCTCATTGACTCGGGAAATCACTTGAGTGGCCATTAATGAATGCCCCCCCAGTTCAAAAAAGTCATCATCGTGGCTGATGCTACCGACGTTTAATACCTTTTCCCAAATGGTTGCAATCACGGCTTCTAAGGGCGTACCGTGAACGAACTTTTGTTGTGATTGATGCTGTGATGGTTGCTCTAAGGCGGTCTTAGCCAAATAGTCGGACGCAAAACCAATAAGCCGCTTAGCATCCAGCTTGCCGTTGCTTGTCAGTGGTAATGTGTCCAGAGGAACAAAGGTATTTGGCATCATATGGTCGGGGAGCCTTAGGCTTAGATGACGCCGAAGTGCCGCTTTATCCACTGCGCTCATCCCCCCAGCCATCACGATAAAGGCCACTAAACACTGTTCATAAGGAATAACAGCACAGGTTTTCAGCCCACTGAAGCTCAACAGCCGCGCTTCAATCTCGCCCAACTCAATGCGAAAACCCCGTATTTTAACCTGCTGATCTGCACGTCCTAAATATTCTAAAGCGCCACCATTGGACTTGGCCACCATACGAACCACGTCACCAGTTTTGTAGCATCGCTCGTTTGCATGTTCGCCTAAAGGCAGTGTCACAAAGCGTTCTTTGGTTAAATCAGGCCGGTGTAAATACCCCAAACTAAGGCCAGCCCCGGCCACGTATAACTCTCCCGAAACACCTTCCGGTACAGGCTGAAGGTCTTTATCCAATACATAAACCTTTAGATCCGGGAGCGGAAGACCGATCACATTCTGTGAACCTTCCGTATCGGCCACGCCCAGAGGATAATACGTCACATGCACCGTAGTTTCGGTAATGCCGTACATATTCACTAATTGAGGCTGTTGCTCGCCGTGCTTGTCAAACCAAGGTTTAAGCCCTTTTGCATTCAAGGCCTCACCACCAAAAATAACCCAGCGCAGGCTTAAGCTCGGGTGGTCGCTTGCGGCGGATTGATCCGCATCGATTAAGGTTTGAAATGCCGTGGGGGTTTGATTCAATACCGTGACCCGCTCCCGACAAAGCAATTGATAAAACTCTTTGGCCGAGCGACTAAGAGTATAAGGCACCACGACCAAACGTCCCCCATGTAACAAGGCTCCCCAAATTTCCCAGACAGAAAAATCGAAAGCAAAGGAATGAAACAGGGTCCATACATCTTGATCGTTAAATGCATAGTAGGGTGCAGTGGCGGTAAACAAGCGAGTCACATTGCGATGGCTCACGACCACACCTTTTGGGCGCCCGGTAGAGCCAGAGGTGTAAATCACATACGCTGGAGCATCGGGCTTAGCGCATACTTGCGGATTACGGCTGGAAAGTGAGGACATGCTTGCCGCTAAGGCATCCAAGTCAATCACCTTGGTTCCGGTGGCGGAGAGTTTAGCCTCACAATTTCCCCCCACGACAAGCATCGCTATCTTGGCATCCTGAATGGTCTCGTTTAAACGCTCCTCCGGGTAACTTGGATCTAGGGGAACATAAGCTCCGGAAGCTTTGAGAATTGCCAATAGGCCAACCACCATATTGAGCGAACGCTGCACACACAAACCTACCAAATCACCCGGCTGAAGGCCTGCATCAATCAAGTAGTGAGCACACTGATTGGCTTGGGCATTTAACTCACGATAGGTGATTTTTTGCTGCTCAAACACTAGGGCAATATGATCCGGTGTTTTTTGAACCTGCGCCTCAAAAATAGCAGGAAGGTTATTTTGATTAGCATGAACAGGTGTATTTTCTTGTCGATTATTACCCAAATAAAGCTGAGCAATTTTTTCACGCTCGCCCTTAAGAAAAATATCGACTTTCTGAATGGGGTTTGTCACCTTATTGACGATATCTTTAAGGGTTTCCAAGTATCGCGCACAAAAACTTTCCATGGTTTCCGGCTTAAAGATTGCCGAATAATATTCCATAGCAAAATGCACTTGGTCGTCTTGTTCCATGGCAAATAAAGACAGATCAAATTTAGACGAATCTTTAACCTTGCCATCGTAACGAGTAGCTTGTAACCCTTGCGATTTAACGCTTTGCTCGCCCATAAATGGTTGATCAAAGTTCATATAGGAAAACGTCACCCCGGTTAATGGCGTTCGACTCATGTCTCTTGGCAGCTTTAAGGCCTGAACCAAAAGGTCGAAAGGGTAGTCCTGGTGAGTGTGTGCCTGCAACATCAAGGCTTTGACTTGCGAGATAAAACTTTGGACAGATTCGCCCCCCTGAGGAAAAGCGCGAATGGCCAAATGATTAATAAACATTCCGACCATATCACTTAACCCTGACACACTCCGTCCTAGATCCGAAATGGCGATGGTGATATCTTCCTGGTGACTCAGTTTATGCAGCAGGATATAAAAAGTGGATAAAAAGACGACAAAAGGCGTGGTTTCATTTTGTGCCGCAAAGGCCTTAATATCTGAAAACAACGCCGGTTCAACGCTAAAAGTAACGACATCCCCTTGGTAGTTTAAAATTTTGGGTCGGGTAAAATCCGTCGGCAGTGCTAATACAGGCACGTCTTTTTCAAACTGCCCGAGCCAATAGTCTTTGTGAGCATCCATGTCTTGTGAATCAAACAAACGTTGCTGCCAATGTGAAAAATCTCGATATTGATACTTTAATGGAGCAAGCTCGGCCCCTTGAACCAAGTGATCCAGTTCGCCTAGCATTAGGCTTAACGACAAGGCATCGGCAACAATATGATGCACATCAAAAAGCAACACCTTGGCACCTGAATCCAAACTCAGCAGGGCCACTCGCAACAATGGTGATTGGTGTAGATCAAACGGACGAGCAAACTGCGCAACCGTGCTAGCTAAATCCACAGCGTTAATGATGCTGTGTTTTATCTCAAGCGCAACGTCGTCGGACACTACCTGAAGCAGTTGCTCGCCTTGCATTTTAAACGACGTTCTCAAAGACTCATGGCGCGCGATCAAGGCTTGAAATGCTGCCAACAATTGTGCTTCGCTGATGGCAGCATTGATAAAGTACACCTCGGGAAGGTTATACCCCGTGCTCTCCTTAGCCATCTCCCACAGTACGTATAGTCTTCTTTGCGCGGCAGAAGCCGGATAAAAGGGCTGTTTTTCAACCACGCGTAAGCCTAGGTACTGCTGTGACTGTGCCTGCTGCGGCAAGGCTTTTTGTGATGCCACCAGTTGGCTGTATTGGCGAATGCTTGGCGAGGTGAAAAGCTCTGCCAGCGAAAGCTTCACCTGCAATCGTTTTTCTATTTCGTGATTGATATCGACGGCATCCATAGAGTCGCCGCCCAAGTCGTAAAAATCTTCATCAATATCTAGGCTGTCGTAACCGAGTACTTCGGCCCAAATCTGCGCCATCACGATCTCAGTAGGGTGATAATCGCCTTCTGACCGACCGCTGAGGCTTATTTCCACCGGAGGCTCCACGGCAGGTACTACTGTCTGCTCGACAATTTGTCCCTCACCAATTTTTTCCTTATTAATCTCCCCTTTTATCTCACCTTTAACTTCCCCTTTCTCCTTTTCTTTAACCTCTCCTTTAATCGCCTCCCTTATTGCTGCACCGGCTTCTCCACTGGGTAAAATCAAGGCCTGAGAACCTGTATACGAAAGCAATGCGCTGAAGCTTGCCAAGGCATCTCTGGTGCTAATGCCCGTGTCGATGTCTGTCCTGCCCCAGTTGAATGCCATGCCTGTTTCCTTCCAGGCTGGCCAATTGATTGATAGTGTTTTTAGCCCCCGGCGATGACGATCGGCTGAAAACGCATCTAAGAAAGCATTCGCCGCCGTGTAATCGCCCTGTCCCGCCGCCCCAGTCATGGCCGTTAACGAAGAGCACAACACCATGAAATCCGGTTGATCATGCTCGGTGAGATGATCCAAAATCCAAGTGCCACGTATTTTGGGGGCCAAGACTTGCTCAAACACTGACGCCTCTTTATTAAAGAGATAACCCTCTCCCGCAACCCCTGCACAGTGGACGATGCCGTTGATCTTACCAAAGCGTTCATGAAGGGCACTGATCGCGGTAGTCATTTGTACTTGGTCGGCGACATCCGCTTGTAGCAGCATGACCTCGGAACCTAGCGCCTTGATTTTTTCTAGCGCTACCTGAGCACGCGGTATTGACGTCGTACGGCATAACAACGCTAATTTCACGGTTTTTTGCGCGGCAAAATATTGTGCGATCTCAATGCCGATGCCTCCTAGGCCACCGGTGATCAGATAAACACCATGTGACTGGAGTTGATAGGGTTTAAGCTCGGATACCACGGGGAAGAGCGCTTCGACATACCGCTGCCCGGCTCTGTATGCGACAGGATTGTATTCAACAGAATTTGAAAACTCCGCAAGCACGGTTTCAACGGCGGTGGTTTCATCCACATCCACGAACTGACAGTGAAGGTTTGGGTACTCTTGTTCGATGACTTTACTTAAGCCCGCCAGCGCCGCATTTTCTGGCTGTAATACGGTCTCAGTGCCTGTCACCTCATAAGTGTTTTGCGCTAATACGATGATATTCAGCTCGTCTTTAAACGATGCATTCATCAGCGATTTAATAAACTGAAAGAACGGTAAAATCGGCCCATGGCTGCTTAGCCGCTGCTCAGGGTTGTGCTTGCTCAGCGAGAAAAGAATGCGAGTAAGCTTCCGGTCAATAATGGCCTGCACTAATGCCTCGCGATCCGATGAAGTCTCCGGAATTGAAAAAATACCCAAGCCCTTCTCATCACTACCCTCAACGTCTACCTCAACGCCGATCTCAAGCACATTTTTCTCAAGCCATCGAAGACCAAARCTTTGATAAGCTGTTTGTACGCGYTTAAACGTAAGYCCTTTAAATTCCGCACARATGCTGCCATCGCTTGCCGCTAAAATGACGTCTACCTGGCGGATTTGATCTGAGCAACTTTGCAATCGAACATAGCTGTAAATCTCGGCTGGAATGGGCCGATAAAACCGAGCCTCAGAACAAGTCATAGGCAAAAACCCAGGCTCGTCTAAGGCACAACTCAATGCCACATCCAGCAAGGGAGGGTGACAATCAAATTGCGCCAAATCCGGCTTAAACTCCTCTTTTAATGCCATGTGTCCCATACGTTCTGATGAGCTTTGCCAAAGTTGCTTGAGACAATGCCAGCGCGAACTGACCTGAACCAAGTCCCCTGCCCCCGGTTTATCCTCATCAATAGACACTACCTCGCAGCGCTGCACGATGGCCTCTATATCGATAACTGTATTAATGGCGCTAGGCGCCGCCACCGAGGCGTTTAAGGTTGCTGTAGCGTATTGAAGCCACTTTCCGTCCGGCTGCTTTCGCTGAACCGAGGCCTCAAAACCCTGACCGGGAAGCTCCGTTAACGCCAAGGTAAGGGGATGTTCGCCCCCTCGGGTTTGCTCTGCCGTGGAGACCAATAAGTTTTTCCAGAACAGGTTTTGCACGACTAAGGGCGCGGCGATGCCTTGTTTTTTAGCGGCTTCCCGAAACAACTGAAAATACCCGGTGCCGACTAAACACGCTTGTCCCTGCACTTTATGCTCATTGAGCAGCCAATCATGGTGGGGCGCTAAACGAATTACATAGATGGCCTGGCCGGGTAATTCTGCCAAACATTCCTGCACCAGAACCGTGTCATCTTTATTTGGGAGCGCACCATCGTTCTTAGGTATGAGGTCTATCCAGCAGCGCTTTTTATCTAAGACAACGGGGCTTTTGCATGCCGCCTTAGCGCTTGCCAAGGCCGGAGCCTGTTCCAATACCACATGGCAATTAGTGCCGCTTAAACCAAAAGAGCTCACGCCTGCCCTTAAAGGCCCTTTGGCCGGCACCATATCCATCAGTTTTGTTGCTGGGAAAACGGGGGAATTATCAAAGGCAATGTTCCGGTTTGGCTTTTGAAAATGCACTAAAGGCGGGATCTTTTGCTTCTGTAGGCTCAGCACCGTTTTAATTAAACCGATCAGCCCAGCGGCATGATCTAGGTGCCCAAAGTTCGTTTTCACGGAGCCCACGGCACACAATTGTTTTTTATTCGTGTAACGGGCAAAGGCTTTTTCAATCCCCTGAATTTCAATCGGGTCACCCAATTTGGTACCCGTGCCATGAGCCTCGATAAATTGAAGACTTTCGGGTGAGATATTGGCGTCTTGCCAGGCGCGATCCAAAAGATCCGCCTGGGCTTGGGCATTCGGAACGGTCATACCTGCCGAGTTGCCATCTTGATTGACCGCCGTGCCCTTAATCACCGCCAGCACAGGGTCCTTGTCTTTAAGCGCCTGTGACAGCGGCTTTAACAAAATGGCAAACACCCCTTCCCCCGCGCCGGTGCCGTCCGAGGCATCGTCAAAGGTACGCGTTCGAGCATCCTTGGATTCGATTTCCATGGCCTCGCAAGCGACCGGTAATAACGCGAGCTTGACCGAGCCCACTAGGGCCAGTCGGCACTCTTGATGGCGCAGTGATTGACACGCCAAATGTACCGCGGTTAACGAGGAAGAGCAGGCAGTGTCCACCATCATTGCAGGCCCGCTCCAATCTTGCAGGTAAGCAATTCGAGTCGCGGTGTTGGAGGGCACATTACTTAAAAAGGCCTGCTCACGAGCCTCGGGCCTGGCCTGTGATGCCGCTTGTACGTACTCCTGTGCCGCGCCGGTGCCCATACCCATAAAGACACCCACATTTTCCCCTTTGAGCTGGCCGTCACCATAGCCAGCGCTTTCCAGTGCTTGCCAGGCGGTTTGTAGAAAAAGCCGTTGATGGGGATCCATCAATGCCGCCTCTTTGGGGGAGACGCGGAAAAAGCGATAATCAAACTCATCGATCCGATCCAAGTAAGCCATTTCTTTGTAGCTCACCTCATTGAGGTCGTGCCCCAAAAAGCGTAACAGGTTATCGGCATCCGCTTTACGCTGCGCTGGCAAAGTGCCAATCCGATCTTTGCCGCCAATAAGATCCTCCCAGAATTGTTCGGTATCCTCGTAGTCGGCTAATTTAAGTTGCAGGCCAATAATGGCTATTTCTTTTGAAACGCTGGCTATTCCTTGCGAACCGCAGATCTTTTCTTCCGCTTTTTGCGTCGTTGGTGAGCATAGAAAGTTGGCTAGCGCGACAATGGTCGGGTAGCTAAATAAATCCATTAGCGTCAACTGTGGGTACTTTTTTTCCAACTGTAAATGGACTTTAATCAAGCTGAGAGAGTTACCACCGGCTTCAAAAAAGTTGGCTTGGGTACTTATGTGATTGTGTTTTAGCAAGGCTTTCCACAGTGCAAGAATCTCTTGTTCTAATGCATTGTTGGGGGCTTGGAAGGTGCTGCCAATGGTTTCACGCCTTTTGACTCCGGCCAGAGCCTTGCGGTTAATTTTACCATTGGACTGTAAGGGCATGGCATCGACAATATGCAGGTAGGACGGCACCATTGATGAGGGCAATAGTTTCACTAAATACGTCCGAATCGAATCCGAAAAATCCGCCTTTCCTGATATAAGATCGGCGGACGCCAAGGTGTAAAAGCCAAGTAATTCCTGGGTTTCGCTTACCAGCACCACCGCTTCTTTTACTGCGGGGTGGCCCAGTAAAACGTTTTCCACCTCGCCCAATTCGATTCGCTGGCCGCGGATCTTCACTTGAAAATCATCGCGCCCTAGGTATTCGATATTGCCATCCTCCCGACGACGCCCACGATCCCCGGTGAGGTACATCTGCTGTCCGGCGATAAAAGGATGGGGCACAAATTTTTCTTGGGTTAAGGCTGCGTTGTTCCAGTAACCCCGGCCCACGTTGACCCCGCCAATACAAATTTCACCGTCCACCCCTTGCCCCACCGGAGCCAAGTGACGATCTAGGATATAGAGGCTGGTATTGTGAATGGGCAAACCAATGGGCACCACCGCACCGGAGAAGGGGGAACAATTAAAATAGGAGACATCCACTGTCGCTTCTGTCGGCCCATAAAGGTTGTGTAAGGTACTGCCATTGGCGCGATAGAGCATGTCATTAAAACGATGAACCTGTTGGGCGGGTAAGGTTTCACCACTGGTAAATACTCGCGCGACGGATGCTAGGCGTTGTTGCTCTTCATGGGCCGCTACGTGATCTAAAAACAAGGTGAACATGGAGGGGACGAAGTGCACATGTGTCACCTTATGTTTTTCCATTGCTTGTATCAATTCGCTCGGATTCTTTTCTGCCCCCGGTTTTAACATCAGCACCGATGCACCGAAAAACGACCACCAAAACATTTCCCAGACGGAAACATCGAAAGTAAACGGCGTTTTTTGGATCAGGCGATTCTCAGCTCCTAGGGGATAAGCGTGTTGCATCCAGAAGATACGGTTCACCACAGAGCGATGCTCAATCATTACGCCTTTAGGGCGGCCGGTGGAGCCCGAGGTATAAATCATATAAGCCAAATGTCTCGGGCTCACTGGCTCTGCGGCGACGTTAGTACTGAGCGAGCTGGCACTCACAGCCCAGTCCTGTTCGCAATCTAGGTTAATCACCTTGAGTAGGTCGGGCCATGACATGTTGGAATTATCCAACACCGGTGAGTGGCTTAACAGGTGCTCAATCTGAGCGTCTCGAAGGATAAACTGCAGACGTTCGTATGGCGCGGCGGGATCCAATGGCACATATGCCCCACCCGCTTTTAATATGCCAAAAATCCCGACCACTAACTCCTGTGACCTTTCCAGGCAAATCCCAACAAAAGTGTCCGGTTTAAGCCCTTGGGCTTTTAAGTAATTCGCGACACGATCTGATTTTTGATTAAGCTCGCAATAGCTCAACGACTGTACTACCCCCGCCGAGTCTTCAAACAGCACGGCTGTTGAGTCTGGGCTGCGTGCGGCCTGTGTTTCGAACACCTGATGGATACACAAAGTCTCTGGAAAGGCCACCTCAGTGTTATTCCAAGTCTCGAGCATATCACGTATTTCCGTTGCAGATAAGATGTCGTAACGGGAAATAGTACGTTCCGGGTGCGCGACCACGCCATTTAATAAGACCTCAAAGCCGGAAAAAATTCGCTGCATCGTGGCGGCTTTAAAGAGCTGAGTATTGTATAAAACATACCCGGACATATCCCCGTCCCCTTCCGACAGGTAAAACTCCAGATCAAAGCGAACCCGCTTCACCTCGGTGGCGATGGGGCTGAGGCTTAAATGATCCAGCTCGAACTCTGTTGAGGGCGTATTTTGCAAAGAAAAAAGTATTTGCACCAAGGGGTTTCGGCTCGTGTCCCGCTCGACGTTCAGTGCTTCGACTAAGTGCTCAAAAGGTATGTCTTGGTGGGTGTAGGCATCCAGAGTGAAGCGTCGGACACCCGCCAAGACCTCGTTAAAGCTGGGGTCACCGGATAAATCCCCACGCATGACTAATGTGTTCACAAAAAACCCGATCAAGGGCTCCATTTCACTGCGCATTCGGTTGGCAATCGGGGAGCCGATTACAATGTCATCTTCGCAGGTTTCACGGCTGAGTAAGGTCATAAAACCAGCCAACAAGGTCATGTAAAGGCTGGTGCCCGATGCCTGGCTAAGTTTTCGAAGGCCTTCGACCAGTGCTTGGGGCAATTGCACGGGTAGCAGCTCTCCCTCATGACTCAGGATATCCGGCCGGGGGTAATCTGTGGGCAATTCAAACACGGGTAAATCCGCTAGGGCTTGTTGCCAATGCTGGCGTTGGGCATGGAGTACTTCGCCGCTCAGCCATTGCCTTTGCCAAACGGCAAAGTCTGCGTATTGAATACTTAAGTCTGCTAAGGGTGAGGGTTCCCCTAGAGCAAGAGCTCGGTAGAGCGTTGAAATTTCCTGGCTCAGCACGCCGAGCGACCAACCGTCCGATGCGATATGGTGGAGCGTTATCAAGAGCACATGACTTAAGTCAGCTTGTTGAATAAGGCTCACTCGAATCATCGGGGCTTGGTGTAAGTCAAATACTCTTTCCGCCTCTTCTTTAGCCAACTGTTTCAGGGTTTTAGCTTGAGCGGACGCTGACAAATCACTAAGGTCAGTTAAGGGGATCTGAAAGGTCGAGACGGGGTGAATCGTTTGAACTGCTTCGCCATCCACCATTGAAAACGAGGTTCTTAAGGCTTCGTGGCGCCGCAGAATTTCTTGAAACGTTTGTTGTAGGGCCGTTCGATTCAAGCTACCTTTTAACGCCATCGCCATGGGCATGTTGTAAGACGGGCTGTTTGGTATTAATTGATCCAAAAACCACAGCCTTTCCTGTGCAAAAGACAAAGGCAGGGCTTGCGTTCTATCCGCGAAAGGAATGTTTTCCTGCGGCTGTTCAAGGCCTTCGACCCCCATGCGTTCACTCAGCCCCGCCACCGTGGGTGACTCAAACAGGAGCTTCAGTGTAAGGTCGAGGGCTAAGCGCTGGCGAACACGGGAGATCACTTGCGTCGCCAGCAACGAATGCCCACCCAGTTCAAAGAAATTATCTAAGCGCCCCACCCGTTCCAAGCCTAACAGCTCGGACCAAATCTGAGCTAGGGCAACTTCCACCTCGCCTTCGGGCGCCTCGTACTGCCCTTGCACATAAGCATCGCAGTCGGGTGCAGGTAAGGCTAAGCGGTCCAGTTTGCCATTGGCCGTGAGCGGTAATGCGGCCATTGTTACGTAGGCGGAGGGCACCATGTAGTCGGGTAATGTGGCCAATAAGTGCTCTCTTAAGCCTTGTGGCTTCAGCACCTTTTCCACATCCGCATCCATAGCCAGATAAGCCACCAGTTGTTTGCCCCCAAGCTCGGTCTCGCGTGCGATCACGACGGCTTGATGGACACCCTGTATGTGGCATATTTGCGCTTCAATCTCGCCCAGCTCAATCCGGAAACCTCGTATTTTCACTTGGTAATCATTCCGACCCAAGAACATCACCGCACCGTCAGCACGCCAGCGACCCAGGTCACCGGTTTTATACATGCGAGCGTCGTCATCCCCCACAAAGGGGTTGGCTAAAAACCTTTGCTGGTTTAATTCAGCTTGGTTGAGGTAGCCCCGAGCTAGGCCCGTACCTGCAATATAGATTTCGCCCGTCACGCCGACCGGCACGACTTGCTGATGTTCATCCAGAATGTAGATGTGCGTATTGGCCGTTGGGTAACCGATGGGGATACTGCGAGAGCCACAATCCTGAGGTTTTATTTCATAGGTACAGGCAAATGTGGTGGTTTCGGTTGGGCCATATCCGTTGAGTAAATGCTTCGGCGGAGCATTTTTCATCACCCGTGAAATAATGCGAGGATCGAGGGTATCGCCACCCACTATCAAGTAATTCAGGCGGGGAAACACCGTCGCCAAAGCATCCGCATATTGATTAAATAGGCCCGTGGATAGAAACACGACGGTCACTCGGTGTTGCTCCAGTCGCTGTCTAAAGGCATCCACAGCCAAGACATCCTCCCGGGTACACACTACGACACAGGCGCCGGATAATAAAGCCCCCCAAAGCTCCATGGTGAATGCATCAAAGGCTGGGTTTGACGCTAATGCTACCCGATCAGTCGCATAAAAATCGGCATAACCGTTATTAACAATTAAGTTAACTACGGCATTATGTAAAATTTCAACGCCTTTAGGTTTACCGGTCGAACCCGAGGTATACATAATGTACGCAACGGTTTTATCTGGCGCTGTCTTTTTAACATCCGCTTTAACACCCGCTTTTTTAATACCCGGTAAGCACTCTTCTTTAAAGTTTAAGTGATCTAGATTGATGCGTAAGACTTTAGCCTTCAACTCAGGCATACGGTTTTCGCTTAACGTTAACAAGTAAGCGGCGCCACAATCGTCTAAAATAAAGGCTTGGCGTTCTAGGGGATACACGGTATCCATCGGCACATAAATACCACCGGCTTTCAGTGTGCCCAAGATACCCACGACCAAAGCCACGYTTCTTTCCACACATAATGCCACCCGGTCGCCTGGCTTAAGCCCCAAGCCGATGAGGTGGTGTGCCAGTTGATCGGCTTGTTGATTGAGCTCACCGTAGCTAAGCACTTGCGCTCCAAATTCAAGCGCCACGGCATCGGGTGTCTGCTCGGCTAGCTGTTCGAACAGCTCATGAATAAGTTTATCTTCCGGGTAGGTTTTTTTGGTGTCATTAAAAGTCTTAAGTATCTGAGTGCGCTCACTTTCTTCGAGTAAATCAATTTCCCCTATTTTTTGAGTATCATTGTTTACCATGCCAAGTAACATCGTTTCCAGATAGGCCCAGTGGCGTATCACCGTTTGTTCGTCAAATAATGCGGTGGCATAGGTAAAACTTCCGGCGATTTGATCTTCAGCCCCCAGCACACTAACAAGCTGTAAATCTAAGGATAAATCAAATTTAGCGCCGTGGTGCAGTACTGCCCCCTCCTCTGCCTCAAGGGTTTCTACCTTTAAATCGCCCAGTGTCAACGCTTCTTTTGGGGTATTTTGCCAGGCAAACATCAGCTGAAAAATAGCACTGTATGCCGTGGAACGTACTGGGTTCAGTGCTTTCACGACCTGATCAAAGGGAATATCCTGATGCTGTTGGGCAGCTATGGCTGTGGCCTTTACCTGAGTCAACAATTCACCGACCGTGGGTTGGGCGGTGAAATCCACCCGCATAGCTTGACTATTGACAAAGAAACCAATTAAAGGGGCTAATTCGACACGGGATCGATTGGCGTTGGCGGAGCCGATCACCACGTCGTCTTGCGAGGCCAGTCGACTCACCACCGCCGCCCACGCGGCTAATAAGGTCATATACAAGGTGGTGCCGTGTTTCTGACTCAAGCGTTGAAGCTGTCGGCTCAAGGTGGCATTGAGCGCAACAGCAATACTGGCACCGGTGTAATCTTGCGTGGCTGGGCGCTCACGCTCGCTTGGTAAGCTCACACTCTCTGGGGCACCTGCGAGTTGCTCAAGCCAATACGATGCTTGCGCTTCTAGCCCCTGTATTTGCCTCTGTACTTGCCACTGGGCAAAATCGGCGTATTGAATGCATAACGGCGGCAGTGGATCGGCTTGCCCTTGGCTAAAAGCCGTATACAACACTGACAGCTCTTTCCTGAACACGCCCATCGACCAACCATCGGAAACAATATGGTGCATGGTCACCAATAACACATGTTGCTCCGAAGAGGCACGCAGCAATCGACCTCGGATAAGGGGGCCGCGCTGCATATCAAAGGGCTCACGGGCTTCGTTAGCGCAGGCTAGAGTCATCGAGCCGAGCGTTTCGCACACCAAGTGAAAACCCTGCGGCGAGTCAATCACTTGCCGGGCTTCCCCCTCAATACTCACAAAACGGGTGCGCAATGCTTCGTGCCGCTCAACAATACGATCGAGTGCTGCCACTAAGGCCTTTTCATTCAGTGGGCCGCTCAAGCGTATCCCCACGGGTATGTGGTAAGCGGCACCGGCCTGTTTATCCATTTGGTCGATAAACCACAAACGCTGTTGAGCATGTGATAAGACTAGGGCTGATGTTCTATCTGCCAGAGGGATAGAACCGATAGTGCGGTCGCCCATTCCCTCCATATACGCCTCCATATACGCCTCCATATGCTCACCGATATGGCTGGCCAGATCCGCCAGCGCTGGGTGAGCAAACAAGGCCGCAAGCGGTAATTCGACCCCTCGGTTCTGGCGCAGATGTGAGGCCATTTGCACGGCTAACAACGAATGGCCCCCTAGGTCAAAGAAATTGTCTAGGCGACCTATTCGTTCAATCCCCAGCAGTTTTGACCACAGTTTGGCCAGAGCCTGCTCAAGCTCCCCTTGCGGCGCTTCATAGCGGCGTCGGGCATAGTCACTGTCGGTCGGTGCCGGTAAGGCCTTACGATCCAGTTTGCCATTGGCATTTAAGGGTAGCGATGCCATAGGGACAAAAGCAACGGGCACCATATAATCGGGCACGGTGGCCATCAGCTGCTCTCGCAGACTCACGGTATCCAAGGCTGTCACGGTTTTGTCTGTCGCTGAACTGTCAGCCACGACATAAGCGACCAATTGTTTGTCTCCACAGGCTATAACGTCGCGCGCCACTACCACGGATTCATATACGCCTTGTATACGGTTTAGCTGCGCTTCGATTTCGTCCAGTTCTATCCTGAACCCACGGATTTTCACTTGGCGGTCTTTGCGCCCAAGGAACATTACCGCACCGTCAGCTCGCCAACACGCTAAATCGCCCGTTTTATACATGCGAGCCCCTGCTTCAGCTACGAACGGGTTTGCCAAAAATCGGGCTTGATTTAATTCGGGGTGGTTTAAATACCCCCGCGCCAACCCCGCACCTGCGATATAAATTTCACCCGCCACGTCAACAGGCACGGCTTGTAAATGCTCATCAAGAATATAGATGTGGGTTCTGCCAATGGGATAACCAATAGGAACACTGCCCGTGTAATCCTCCTGTTGTGTTAGCTCATAAGTACATGCAAAGGTGGTGGTTTCGGTTGGCCCATAACCGTTCAATAAATGCTGAGGTGGAGACTGCGCCATGACACGCGCAATACGACGAGGATCAAGCACATCACCACCGACAAAGAGATAGCGTAAACGGCAAAAAACCTCGGCCAAGGCCTCGGCGTATTGATTAAACAAACCGACGGATAACCATAAGACTGTGATTCGATTTTCGAGCATCCGCTGTTTAAATGCTTGGACATTCAGCACCTCCTCGCCCTTGTACACTATTGCGCAAGCTCCGGATAATAATGCTCCCCAAAGTTCTAAGGTGGATGCATCAAAGGCAGGGTTAGACGCTAAGGCAAAACGATCTGTCGCGTTAAAGTCTGCATAACCATTGTTAACAATCAAACTAACAACCGCGCTATGCAAAATTTCAACCCCTTTTGGGGTACCGGTGGAGCCGGAGGTATACATGATATATGCGACGGTTTGGTTTGGCGTGCTTAGGCTAGGTAATGTGCCGTTTACATGGCTATCCGTAATATTTAGGCTATCTAAATTCACCCGCGCAATGCCGGCATTACTTTTATTTAATAGGGGTAAACCGTAATGGCTCATGGTTAAGACATGGGCCGCGCCACAATCGTTTAACATAAACGCCTGTCGCTCAAGGGGATATGCCGTATCCACAGGCACATATACTGCACCGGCTTTTAGGGTAGCCAATATCCCCGTCACTAGTTCAATACTTCGTTCAAGGCACAACAGCACTCGATCGCCGGGTTTAAGTCCTAGATCAATTAGGTGATAGGCCAGGGTATTCGCCTGTTTATTGAGTTGCGCATAACTCAATGCCTGATCGCCACACATTATCGCAATGGCTTCTGGTGCTTGCTCGACTTGCTGTTCAAATCGTTGGTGAATAAATACCGCTGGCTCGACTAAAAACGCCATAATATCGGACGAAAGTTCGGTCATTTTTTCGCGTAAAAGAGCGGTTAATGCCCCCTTAGGGGCTTCGTGGCGCAATGTATTATTCTCTACCCACAATTTAATATCCAGTTTTTCTAATTCCGACAAAAAAGTCACGAGCACATTCATTCTTCGAATTCCTCAATCTCACTTACTGTTTGGTGGGTAAAGTTTTGTAATTGTTGTCGCACCCGATTCAAGGAAATTAAATTCCTGCAACAATAGAAAACAATGAAAACTAGGCGCTAATGGCCTCGGATATTTTATTGGCAACAATCGCTACATCCTGGTCATTGAAAACCCATGTATTGTGGCAACTACTGATTCCTATTAGTTCGAAATTGTCGCCAACCACAAAATCACTGATGTAATTGTCTCTCGTTTTAAGGTAGTAATCGCCAATTGCAAAGACTTCATCCAACGCCTCCCTTGTCATTCCCTCGGGAACTTCCTCACGGTCTTCAAGCGTAAGTTCAACCTCTTTCGTCGTTTTGAAAAACGTAATTTTGGCCTTAGTGTGGAATTTTTTCTCGGTGATAGAGTGACAACGATTAATTTTATCGGGCAACGTTTGTGTCTGTGAATACGACTTGGTAAAACCCAGCTCTCTCACCACTTTTGGATAATTGATATAAGGGTCAACCAATATAATATGTGCAACCGCATCACCTTGTTGTTCCAGTTGCCTCATTATCTCGATAGCTAAAACAGCACCAAAACTCCAACCAAAAAGATGATATGGCCCGCTAGACTGTTCCTTCTTAATCACTTTTATATACTGCTTAGCTAGCGTTTCATAACTATAATATTTTTTCGACGCTTCATTAGATAAGTCTTCATGAGTATACAAATTATTCATCAACACCAATTTTTTTTCTGTCAGCTCAGAGACAATATTATCTAAATAACTTTCCCCCCCTGCACCACCGGGAGGCAAGACAAAAATAGGCGCGCCCGCCAATGGCGACTCCGTCACCCAATGGGTTATTTCACCTATTTTTTTGAAATCGCTGAAGGTTTTAATGCCACCGTCAATGGCCGCCAATTGAGTTTGTTCGATTACGGCTTGCAGGGCGGCCTTAAGCGCTTCGGTAAAACGGCTAGTCTGCGTCTTTGAAAGCCGCGACACCACGTCAAATTTCAATACACCTGCTTGTACGGCACCATTAATATTAAGCAACAAGTCATCATTGTTATTGGGTGAAATGAGCACACCACAATCTTCAGACACAAAATGCCACGGCTGGGCCGTTTGCTGTTCGGTATCGCCAATATCGAATTGACCTAGATAATTAAAACTGACGGCCGGTGTAACTATTTCGCCGGGCTCAAAAAGCGCACCACAACCGATACCATTATCAGGAGTATGGCGCAACATCTCCGGTCGGTATTGAGGGAGATCACGTAACCACGAAGTATCGCTTCCATTAACAAGACAAGCATACAGTTGATGAAAATATTCACGTAATCGATACAAACCTAAACCATCCATCGCAAGATGGTGAAATTTCATAAACAAGAAATAGTGGGCGACCCCAAGTTTAATCCATGCGGTTTGATGGAGTGGCGTATTTTCCAAATCCGTAAATGCGATGTCTAATTGTTGCTGCATCCACAATAAAGC
>NVXL01000041.1 GCA_002746115.1 Alteromonadaceae bacterium | reverse complement strand
ATAAAGGAGGGGTAGGGCATCGCCTGTGCTAAACAGGTTCATTAATATAAACCAGAGCCAGACGGCTCCGCCAATCGGTAAAATTGCCGATAACTGATATAATGCTCGATGCTGTGCGACGGGCCAGTTTAATTTGTGCCCATGCAAATACATGAGCATCATTGCTGCAAGCGGCACTAAACCGCTCATGGCTTGGTGCCAGGTATCCGAACCGCTAATCAGATGGTCGAGTTGCCATTCGGCCTCAATGGTCAGCAATAAAACCATTAACCAGAAAGCTGTGATGTGGAGTAGGCGGAAGGGTTTTTCATTTTCGGTATCATATTGCTTGAGCACCCAGTAGAACACGGCTAGGCCAGTGCCCCAGCCAAGAAAATTCAAATCGCCGAAGGGGTGGCCACTGCTAATTAATACCAGTGGAATAAGCGCATATAGTGCGGGCAACAAAATTAGTGATGGTATGCGCAGTTGTTCCCAGTCAAGCTTGCGTTTACACCATTGCGTTGCAAACACGGAAAAGCTCATGAATAAAATAATGCCTAATGGCAGGTAATCTGATGTGATTTTATCGGCGATTTCTACAAACCCTAGAATGTACCACCAGATAAGCCCCCAGATTAATAACGGCACTGAGAGTTTATGCTCGGACTTTAATAGGGTCGAGACTTTTAATGACTGTGAAGATGAAGATGAAGATGATTTTGAAGATGATGCATATTCGTGGGTTTTAAATAAATATACACGCCATGCGACAAATAAACCGGATAAAGCGACAGTTAAACCACCAAGATAATCGCCATTCATAAGGAATAATTCACGGTTGGCGTTTAAAACGATGGGGCTTTCGTAATAGCTATTACTGATCTGTGACAATAAATACGCAATACCACCAGCAAGCTGCAACAGATAACCCAGTAGGCGAGGCAGCAAACGTGACTGACGACTGCCTACCCACACGGCGGCTGCGCCCTCTAAAGCCCAGGTGCCCGCAGTCCACTGTGCATCCAGAGCGAATGGCACGGTCAGTGTGGCAAACATAATGCCAATTGCTAAGAATGCTTCACAGAGTAACTGGGAGCCTTTATTGATGCGTTGCCATAGTAGCGAGGCCAGCGAAATATAAAATACGGCCAGTGTCAGGCAGCTCCATGTTAGGGCATGTTTAATATCACCGGCCATGCCAGCCTGTAAACCAAAACCTAGCAGCGGCACACCAAACACCAGTGTGCTATCGACATAACCTTTAAGCTCTACTGGTTGTTTAAACGCAAATAAAACCGAGATAGCCACATACAGTAAGCTGAATATAATCAGAAAGGGTTCGGTGCTCGGGAAGAGGTCGGGCGTGTAATGTTTTACCCCCCATGCCGTAGCTACAATAAAAGTGAACATAAAACCAAGAATATTTAATAGGCGCCACGAACGAAACCAGGCAATGCCGAATATGCCAAGATTAAGCAGTAGGTAATAACTAAATAAACCCACATAGTTGCCGCTATCAGATGAGGTGAGAATGGGGGCGAGGAATCCACCACTGATGCCAAGCACCGCTAGTGCCCGAGAGTTCTGCAATACGGCTAAAGCGGCGCTGAATACGGCGAACATAAAGAGTATGGAGAATGCCAGTGTTGCGGGCAATAGCTTATACAGCTCTAGAGCCGAAAACACGGTGAGATATAAAACGCCTATCGCACCGCCCTGCAAAACTAAAGCGTAATCGGTATTTTTTTCACGCAGTCGCCAGCCGATTGCCAGTAATACTATTCCGACGATACCGACACAGGCGAGGCGTAATTCGATCGGAAACATATCTTGATCGGCTGCATATTTAACCAGAAAAGCCAGGCCGAAAAACAATACCAGTACACCCACCTTGACCAAGACGTTGCCGGTGGTAAAAAACTCTTTCAGCCAGTTGATTGCAATATCTAAAGGGAGAGGAGTTTGAGGGGCTACATGTTCTGGCATTGCATGAGGTGAAGCCACTTGATCCGCTGGGGTGCTTTCTGGGGTCGGCGGAGCTTGGGGTGATTCAAGAGCTGGAGATTCCTTTTCCTCGTCAGGTACAGTCACGTCAAGTGCAGCAGAGCTGTTCTCTTCAATAGTATTTAGGTCATTCTCTTTAGGGTGCTGCTCAGTAGGTGGTGGCGCCTCAGTTTTTAGCGCAACAATATTGGCATTAGGTAAGCCCGATTTAATGGCGTCCTGATATTTCTCTACAAATTTAGAAAGATCGTGGAAGTTTTTTGACAGGGTTGTTAACTCTTTCTGAAGCTTGCTGACTTTTGTATTTGCGTGAATCCATAGACCCAGAGCCAGTCCGGAGAACATGCCATAAGCCCAGCCGCCATTTCGTTCTAGGGCTAGGCCGATGATTAAACCTATCACTGCAAATATTATATAGATAACGCGCTCCATTCTTTATCTTAAGTTTGTGCTGACCCTGTTTAGGGTGTGGCGTTAAGCTACCCGCAACCTTTGGTATAGTCAAGGCTGTCGGTAGAGTAGCGATGTGATTGTCTTTGTTAGAGCAAAATAGGGTAGGTATCCCGCCACTCCGGTTCTATCTGGAGGGGCATGATTGGGTTGTTCGGTTTTTAGTCGGCGGGACATGCACGATATTTTGGAGTGGTTTTGCAAGGGGTCTAAATCGTAATTTTCCAATAATGACAGCCGTAAAGGTGATAATAAAATACTAAGCATTGGTTAATTGAGTATTGGCGAATTTAATGTCGGTTAAATATTAATGCCAATAATTTTTAGATGACCTGAGGAGATCGATAATATAATTGACGTAGCTGTTTATCAGGGAGTTCGATGCAGTTCCGGTAAAATCAAAAACGTATATTGAAGTCGCAGTTTTGATTGGAATTGTCTACCAGCTGGAATGCAAATGATGTGGAGAAAAGTGCATTTTTTTGAAAATCTTTAATAATTTTGGTCGAAATTCCCTTTTATTTATTTAAATTAACAATAAACTACACATGGCAAAGTCTATTTGCTATGTGTGGCAAGCAGTGTGTTGAGCTAATAATAAATACCAAGACATTTGTGTATCACACACCATTATCGATTTCTCTGGTTTTCACCCGAAGTCGGTTTACGTAAAAATATCTTCTGAGAACTATTTTAATGCCTATAACTAATATGAGGTGTATGCCGATGCGTACGTCCAGCTCTCTATCAAAAAACGCTTACTCGTTAGCCGCGGGTTTTGCGCTGACGTTTCTTTCCGGGTATGGCCACGCACTATCTTGCTCTTCAAGCGCCGATACGTGGAACAGCGGGTATGTATTGAACGTCACGGTAACAAATGATGGTAGCGCCGCAATCACTGATTGGGATGTATCGTTAAATTTTGACCAAAGTCCGAGCCTTACAGGCTCCTGGAATGCCAGTTTGGCATCATCAGGCAATTCGATAACAGCATCCAATATCAGTTGGAATGGCAATCTAGGGGTAGGCCAAAGCACGACTTTTGGCTTTCAGGGCACGCACAGTGGAAGTTTTTCGCTTCCTGAGTGTATAGGTGATGGCGGTGCATCAAGCTCTAGCAGTTCATCGAGCTCTAGCAGTTCCTCAAGTTCGTCTAACTCAAGTTCCAGCAGCTCTTCAAGTTCATCTAGCTCTACTTCAAGCTCTAGTGGCGGTGGCGATAATACAATTGTTGTGCGTATGAGTGGCGTGGTAGGAGATGAAAACGCTAGCGTGCAAGTTGACGGTACCACACTCCAGTCTTGGACTTTGACCACGAACATGGCGGATTACACGGTAAACACGGGGGTCGCTGGTGAGCTTCGTGTTGCGTTTACTAACGACTCGGGTGACCGTGATGTGCAGGTGGATTATGTGATTGTGAATGGTGTTGTTTATCAGGCTGAAGATCAGCAGGATAATACCGGCGCTTATGATGGCTCTTGTGGCGGCGGCTCTTTCTCGGAGATGTTGCATTGCACGGGTTCCATCGGTTTTGGCAATCCCTTCGGCGGCTCGAGCAGCTCTTCGAGTTCTAGTTCGAGCTCTAGTTCAAGTTCGAGCAGCTCATCCTCCGGTGGCGGTGGCCGAAACTTTCCGCCGTTTTTTGTCGGCAATATCACCACTAATGCTAATGTTAGATCTGACTTTGAGCAGCACTGGGATCAAATTACGCCAGAGAACGAAGGTAAATGGGGCTCTGTAGAAGGTACTCGAGACCAATATAATTGGGGGCCTTTGGACCGAATTTACGATTATGCACGTCAAAACGGCATCCCCGTCAAAGCTCACACTATGGTTTGGGGGAGTCAGCAACCGGGTTGGATTGACGGTTTAAGTGCCGCAGAGCAGCGTGCTGAAATTGAAGAGTGGATACGCGACTACTGCACACGCTACCCAGATACTGCAATTATGGATGTGGTCAATGAGGCCTTACCGTCTCACGCACCGGCCAATTATGCTAACAATGCCTTTGGCAGCAACTGGATCACTCGCTCATTTGAGTTGGCACGTCAATATTGCCCGAACACGATTCTTGTCTACAATGACTTTAACTTTATGACTTGGAACACGGATGAAATCTTAGATATGATTCGCCCTGCGGTCAATGCCGGGGTGGTGGATGCCATTGGTTTGCAAGCTCACAGCCTGTATAGCCCGAAAATATGGTCAGCTAACGAGATTAGAGGCAAGTTGGATCAAATCTCAACGCTTGGCCTGCCGATTTATATTTCGGAATACGACATCGAATCCGGCGACGATCAAACGCAGCTAGAATATATGCAAATGCATTTTCCTGTTTTTTACGAGCATCCTAACGTCGTAGGCATTACACTTTGGGGCTATATTGTTGGTTCAACTTGGCGTGATGGCACGGGTCTGAAACACAGCAGCGGCCAAAACCGTCCAGCACTGGATTGGTTGATGAACTACATCGGTAAATAAAATGTAAAAGCGTAAAAGGATTTACGCTTTTTATTTAACTTAGGAATACCTAATATGCTGGAAGTTTACAAAAAAATAGCGTTATTCCTTGGTTTTTGGAAACAAATATCGATGTACAGATCGGTGACACCTCTTCTGCCACCATACACGGCAGCAAGGTTGTAGTTTGAAGTCTGTTGCCGCTCGCGACTAGGGTGTGATAATAACTTTGTCGCTCCGAGCAAGCGAAGGTTCGTCTATATTTATTAGTAACCCCGGGAGGGAGTCGCAAAACATTGCGAGGTACGAGCCTTGGGTTTGTATTTATTAATTAATCGTAGGTGCAATAATGTCTTATAACTTGGATGCTGCTAGAGTTTCGCCCTTACATGATATGATCAGTCACAGTTCTTATGTGCTGTTTGTTGACGATCTAAAGAGTTCTCGTGATTTTTATCATCAATTGGGTTTTCGGCTTATCCATGTCGATACGATGATGTATGTTGTTCGCCTTAAACATGTGTACATTGAGTTATGGGATAATGCACAATGTAAGCTAAACCGACCTAAATATGAGTCGGAGATGGAAAAGGCTCATCGTAGTATTCACATTGAAGTTCGCACTGAAGAACGCCTTAAAAACCTGCACGCTATTTATCTCGAAGATAACATCACTGTTGTCAGCCATTGCTGGGATGGGGAAAACCCGATTGGCAAGCACTTCAAAATACACGACCCAGACGGCAACCCGTTATATTTTTGCTCGGGGCGCGGTTGGTCGGATGAAAGTGAGTACCAAAGTGTTTGCGTGGCGAAAGATCAAATGGGTTTGAAGGTTGAAGTTTTATTGGATAACCCAGAATATAAGTATACTGACAGTGTCGGGAGCGAGCCCTCTGAGGTGTCTGGTTTGGGTGATCTTGACGACTTGAGATTTTTAAGCAATACGGATGATAACAGTAATTAAAAAATCGTACTTATGGCTGCTGTTTTCGTTCTGGGGTGGGTGTTATATATCAGCACTTAGCTGATTAGGGTTTTTCGGTTTATTTTTCATGTGGCGATACAAAAAACCTAATACTCTCTCTTTGTATTGCGTAGGCGTTTTTTTGTAAATGTCTTCGTGGGCGGCTCCTTTGACGATCCACAATTGTTTAGGCTCATTCGCCCGTGAATATATCTGTCTGGTTTCTGTTTCGGTCGTATGCATATCATCACTACCGGAAATGATAAATATTGGGCAGTTTAATGCATCAATATTTTCAATGGCCGATAGCTCCGAGATATTAAAACCAAGCCGTGGTTTGAGTTGAGCCAGCAAAATCTCCGCTGGAATCCAAGACAAAAACCCCAGTTTGGCTTTTACACGGTTATGTACCGCTGCTCGTATGTCTGGGTAGGCTGACTCGATAATTAGAGCATCTATATTCTGTGGGGCGGCGAGTAGTGTAGACGCACCGCCTAATGACATCCCAATAACGGCAACAGGTTCATTAACGTGGTGTGTTGTTGCATATTCTATTGCCGCCAAAACATCATACTTTTCTAAGTACCCAATAGTCATTCTATCTCCGGTACTCTCGCCGTGAGCCTGGAAATCAATTAACACAGAAGAGTATCCGCTTTCATACAGCATCTGTGCTCGTTGAAACATTGATGTTCTTGAAGCTCTAACGCCATGCAATAGTACTACGACTCCCTGTTCAGTATTGGCATCAATGTGCCAGCCTGCTAGTGATGCCCCAGATTGGCTGCTGGTTGTAAAAAGCTTTACAGGTAAACTGGTCTCCGGAATTGTCACGTCACTGCGTACGGGAGCGACCAGTCTACCAGCGACTAGCCATGATATAAGTAAGCCAAGAAGAGCCGTTGAAAATAGTACAATAATATATTTTATCATGGCGAGAGGGCTGTTTGCTTAAACTGGTTTTAATGGGGAGGCGTATCAATTTTTTTCGGATTATCAGTAATTCTAGCGATAAAATTCAACGTGGAAGCGAAGCTCACCAAGGGGGCAGCGCGATGGAGTGTGGTTGGCTCTACTACTTCATACTAGGTTTACGTCTATATACCAGAATTTGAAAACTCCTCTTGGAGGTCACTTTTAAGCTCTGATGGCTCCATAATCCAAACTTCCGCGTCAGAGTTTGGAAATACGCAAACTTTCAGGCCGTCACCTTCTAAACCCGGTACCCACTTGGTAAAAAACGCTGGGACGGTCACGCATTTAGGCGTCAGTTTTTCGCTTGAACTCTTGATGTGATGTTGAGTGAAATCTGAATGGGGCCAAATGGGCAAATATTCGATGTTGTGATCTTCTGAGTGAATTTTCAAAAATTCATTTTTTTCATTGATAAGTACCCAAACATCTCTTTCTTGAGCCACCATGCTCAGGAATATATCGTAACGGCCTTCACAGTCTAGCTTCTCTATTTCTTCAAAACTTATATCGTTCACTAATTGTACTCACTTGTTACATTCTTGAAAATAACGCAACGCTAATCAGCGATGGTTATTGTGTTTGTGTTTAAACGGTGGGACTTAGGTTTAAGACGCTTGGTTTTTTTGTATGCTTACTCGGTAAGAGTCTAAGATGCTGGCAAACCAGATGATCATCAGTGCATACGTTTGAATGTTTAGCGCTTGTGTATCGGGGCCAGAACTTATATCTGATATTAATGTAGAAATTTTTCCTAGGTCTAAAGGGATCGCGCCATTTCTAATTTGTTCTGCCACRTGRTTAGCTCTAATCATGATACCTTTTACAATCAAAAATAAGGGAATTGTAAAAATACTGGCAAATATGGCACACGCAATATATTTTTTAAGGAAATAATGCCCCACACCAGGGTATACCAAAGCGGATAATAGTACTGCTTTCAATGATTTGTTCATCGGTTTATTCGTTGATGTGTTCATTGTTTAAGCCTAAACCATGTGTCGAAAATGAAWTTAAAACATAATATTTTAATACCCGAACCAAGGTTGCGCTTTGCCGCAGCGTCTCAACCCAGRCCAATTCTAGCCTAGTCAGGCGGCACTGGACAGAACTTGTTGATGAAACAATGAGTAAAGAATGTGTGCAAAGAGCATGAGCAATAGCCCGGTAAGGGCTTGCGRTTTCAGTCGGGTGAAACCGCTACATGCGCAGGCGTTAGTGGATGAGTTGGTGAGGCGTATTTAGATGCTGAGATAAGTCGGTAAGTAACGTTACGTTAACTCGTCAGCGTCTTGCATGCGCAGTTGTCGCTCTTGCTCTTCTTCAAAGGCGGCTTTGATTTCTAGCATGACTGAGTCCACATCGGCGCTTTCCTCTTCTTCCTCGAAGCGTCCCGTGAGTTCTGTATCGGGTTGTAATTCGCCAGCCTCGTATATTGCCCATATCTCCTTATGGTACTTCGTCTCGGCAAGCTCAGGCGCAAACAAACTATAGTAGTTGGTCATGTTTGTTATATCACGCTCTAACATGCGCTGTGCGTGATTGTTGGCAGTTGGGTCAACGGCTTGTGGTAGATCGATAATGACGGGGCCATAGTCGTCGACTAGGACGTTAAATTCGGATAAATCGCCGTGCACAAGCCCGGCGCAAAGCATACGCACGATATCGCGCATGACTACTGCGTGGTCTTCTCGGGCTTGATCTTCTGACATGGAAACGTCGTTTAAGCGTGGCGCCACGGTGCCGTCGTCATTGGTGACGAGTTCCATTAGCAAGACGCCGTCAAAGCAACCGTAGGGCTTGGGGACGCGCACACCAGCGTCGGCAAGTTTGTAGAGTGCATCGACCTCAGCGTTGTGCCAAAGTGATTCCTGCTGTTTACGGCCGTACTTTGAGCCCTTCTCCATAGCGCGCGCGCGGCGAGTATTGCGGACCTTTCGACCCTCTTGATACTCAACGGCTTGTTTAAAGCTACGCTTGGCGGCTTCTTTGTAGACTTTTGCACAGCGAATTTCTGAGCCGCAGCGAACGATAAACACGGCGGCTTCTTTACCACTCATAAGTGGCTGGACTACTTCGTCAATGATGCCATCTTCAATTAATGGCAGTAGGCGTTTAGGTGTTTTCATGAGCGGTAGTTTATACCCTAGTTGGCGTCAGGATGGAATACCGCAATACAGGCCTTGGCCTTAAAATGAACGAATCGATGCGAAAAACTGATCCAAAACATGATTATTGGGGTAATCATCCGAGCTTGGTGCTTTTTTGAGGTGGTGAGGTGAGGCCTTGTTTGTAATGCTATCAAATTGACTGAACGCAGCGCGCTACTTGAAAACCTGTAACGCTAGGTCAATGCTTTTTTTCATATCACTCAATGAGCCATCGGCTCTAGCCATTGAGGCACAGCCGTAGAGCAAGGTTAATAAAAAATCGGCGGCAACTTTTGGGCTGATCTTATCGGGCAAGCGCTCTGATTGATGTTCTTGTTCAAAAAACTGCAAGAGGTAATCACGAAGGCTGTTTTGGGTATTGGTTAATGTAGTCAATGCCGCTTCAGGCAGCAAACCACTGGCGGCATCGGTCATGCTGGTGGCAAAAAAGCAGCCGGGGGGGCTATCGTTGTCAAAGTGCATCTTTGCGGAGGCATATAAATAAGCACTTATGCGCTCACTGAGCGGCATGCCGTCTTGATTTAAAAGCCCGAGGTGGTGGGCGGTGTAGGTTTGTACGTAATGTTCCGTTGCAAGGATAAACAAGGCCTCTTTGTTGCCAAAGGCACTGTACATGCTCGGTTTGTTGATTCCCATACTGGAGGTAAGGCTGGCAAGGGACGCGCCAGAGTAACCTTGCTTCCAAAAAACGCGCATGGCTAGGTCTAGCGCTTCGGTCTCATCAAACTCTCTATTTCTGCCACCAACCATAGATCTACCGCTGCGAAAATTAGGGTTTAAAAAACTGCTTGACAGTAGTATACCACTCGGTACAGAATTGCCAACCATACCGACCGGTACAAAATTTAAAATCAGTATCGGTTAAGGTTCTATCAACCAAAATATAGGGGAACAAACTATGTACCAAATTCACGGGATTGGTTTTGCAGCAAATACCACAAAGATCTTGTATGTGGCGGAGGCTCTAGGGCTTGAGTACGAATTTATCGATGTGGATCTATCCACTGGGGCACATAAAACGCCAGAGCATTTAAAACGCCACCCTCTAGGTAAGCTGCCGACCTTGACGCATGACGATAAGACTTTGTTCGAGTCTAATGCGATTTGTAGTTACCTGGCTAATGTGGAAGGTTCCGCGCTGTATCCATCTGGCGATCATTATCAGTGTGCATTGGTTGAGCAGTGGTTGGCATTTTTCACTAATCATGTTGGTCGCTGGCTAACGAGTTATTTTTTCGAGACAGTGATTCGGGAGAAGTTGGGTTTAGGCGATAAAGATGAAAAAGCCGTCGCAGAAGCGCTAGGTTTTCTGGTGCAGCAGTTGCCTGCATTAGAAGAGCGATTGCAAGTATCGGCATTTCTTACCGGCGAGCAAAAAACGATTGCTGACTATGTTGCCTATGCTTACTTGGAATCAACGGACGATAGCGGTTATTCTTTGAGCGATTACCCGACCCTGAAAAAATGGTATCAAGCATTTAAATCTGACCCAGCTATTTTGGCCGCACAGAAAAAGCTGGCTGCATAAATTTAGTGAAACTTAGATTTAGCTGCGCTTAGATTTAACGAAAGTAGGCTCCCTTGCCACCGTGTACCTCAGTTTGCAGGTAAACTGTTGTGATAGTTGGCTGGCTTTGGAGCTTTGTGTATGAGTAAGGTTTTAGCTGTACCCACGAATATTATTACGGGTTTTTTAGGCGTCGGTAAAACTTCGGCCATTTTAAATCTACTTAAACACAAGCCAAGCACGGAGCGCTGGGCAGTGCTGGTAAATGAGTTTGGCGAGGTTGGCGTTGACGGCCATTTGATTCAAGGTTCGCATTCACAAGAGAGCGGGGTGTTCATTCGCGAAGTTCCCGGAGGGTGCATGTGCTGCGCCTCTGGCCTACCGATGCAAATCGCGTTAAACCAGTTGTTAACCAAAGCCCAGCCTGACCGTCTCTTAATTGAGCCTACAGGCCTCGGTCACCCGAAAGAAGTCCTCGATGTGCTCACGGCAAAGTATTATCGTGATATTTTATTGGTTCAAAAAACCATCACCCTTGTAGATGCGCGCAACCTCTCTAACCCTCGTTATACCGAGCATGGTATTTTTAACCAGCAACTAGAAGTTGCCGATATCATCGTTGCGAACAAACAAGGTGAATATCAGGATGAAGATAAAGCCTGCTTAGCTACCTACCTAAAAAATCGTGGGCTTAGTCATAAAGTTACCATATTCACAGACCAAGGCAGGTTTTCTCCAGATTTACTTGTTGGCGATTGCGATTACATTGGCGAACAAAGCGTGAGTCATAGTCATGCCGATAGCGACAGTCACACTGACAATCACAATCATGAGCAGCAGGGTGCGAATAATATTAACAGCGCAGATATTCCGGAGTGTGGATTTTTACATGTCCAGAATAAAGGCGAAGGTTATACCAGCGTAGGTTGGCGGTTTGCTTCTGAGGTGATCTTTGATCGTAATGCGCTTTACGCTTGGCTGACCGGGCTAGATGTTGAACGCATGAAGGCGGTATTTCTTACCCGGGAAGGTACGTTTGGCTATAATCTTGCCGCAGGCTCGCTTACGGAGATGGGCTTGGATGATGTTGATGAGAGTCGAATTGAGATTATTGCACCGCAGACGTGTGCTGATTGGGGGGCGGGCTTGTTGGGGTGTCGGGCTTAAATGGTTTTGTGAGTGCCAGATCAGTGTTTTATGTCAATGTTCTTAATTTTTCTTGTTATTAAAGGCGGGCTTTGGTTGTGGTAAACATTAACGGTGTACCTGTTGAGTGGGGGTGGGTGGTTCTAGGGTTATTCCTTTTTGGGCTGTTGCTACCGATGTTGACCGCTCAACGGCTTTTGGTTATTTGGCGCTCACTCAAAACTGATCGATCAGGTGGTGATCAAAAGAAAGAGTTTGGCGTCGTTAAAACGCTACTCTTGGGCTGGTTGGCGCTCATTCCTGTATATTTCTGGAGCTCTTACTATATTAATGCGCAACTTATCTCTGCAGTTCATCATTAGATGGTTAACCTCAGAGGGGGCAGGAGGGCTGAGCGTATGGCGGTATGCATGAGGGGGCTTGCTATATTTGCGCTTGCGATGATCCTCTTGGGTCTATCGAATGCCCACGCAGAACCTGAAGTTAAGATTGCAACGGTTGGCAATGTGCAGCTTGAGTATCTTGATATGGGCGCAGGAGAGCTAAATATCGTCATTGAGTCTGGCGTCGGAGCGGGGCTTAGTTACTGGCGGCCCCTACTACCGGAGCTTGCGGGGTTAAATCAGCGGGTGATTATCTATTCTCGAGCGGGGAACGGGAAGTCTTCTGAAGGGCAAGACCTCTCCCTTAAACCGTCTGTTGTGCGTTTACACGCTTTGTTAAATGCGCTCAACGCTAATAAAAGCCTCGTGTTAGTTGGTCATTCGTATGGTGGTTTACATGTGCGGGAATATGCACATACTTATCCGGAAGAGGTTAGCAGTTTGGTATTGCTAGACCCCAGCCACGAGAGGTTTGCTAAGGAGTTGGTTCGACTTGATCGAGCGTGGGCTGAAAGAGATGCAAAAAAGCTTAATGTCATGCTCTCTGATAGCCAGGAGTGGGCAAGCCTTCAAGGTGTGTATCAGCGAGGGCAGATCTCTGATATGGGCGCCATAAATAGTATCCCGACGGTTATTGTTACTTCAAGTCAGTTGGGGGAAAGTGATTGGTGGATCGGCCATAGTAAGCAAGGTAAAGCGATTATGCGGCGCTTGCATGGCTCTTTGATTACTGAAAACCCTAACTCGATTCATATCGTTTCTAGTCGGACTGGGCATAACGTGCCGTTAGATGCAATTTTTTTGTCAATTAAGGCTATTAAACGAGGCGTGGAGCTGATTGATGGCCTATAGTGAAACAAAGAAATTGATCTTGGTTAACTAGCGAAGTATCGATAATATTTGCAGCACTGTAATTTGATCAAAGTTAAAGCTCGTAGGTGTCTACATCGGCTAATCACGAGTAAACTTCTGCTTCGAACTGTGCATCTGGCGCTTCATCCTCCAATCCGTTCTTTTGAATGGCTTAACTTAGCTCGCGTGAAGGTGAAGTGTGTGCTTTGATGCCATAGCTTATCGAAATATGCGATTTCTTGCCGCTTGAGGCAAGAATATGTTGGTAATTGTGTCGAAATAAGTAGATTATAGCGATCTAGCCAAGTTTAGATTTTTATCTATCATAATTAATGACTTAGGAGCCGCGCTGGCGGTCATTGTTGGATAAACGCAGTATTGTTATCTACAAAAATGGCGATTTCAATATTTTGTCGTGCGCTTTTGCTTTGGTTTCTGACTGTTTGGTATTATGATGTGATGGAAATTTCCCGGCACAGGCTCAATCGGCCTATTTTGTTGGGCGTTTAGGTGCTTTGTGGAGTCCAAATTCACAGACTATTTTTGTAATGGTGATAACAAAAATAGAATTTTAATGTTCACCACAATATGAAGAATACACAATATGAGTAAAGGTACAGTTAAGTGGTTTAATGCCGATAAAGGTTTCGGATTCATAACTCCAGAAGATGGCGGCAAAGATCTTTTTGTTCACCATTCTGAAATTCAGGCTGGCGGCGGTTACGCAACTCTGAATGATGGTCAAGCGGTTGAATTTGAAGTTGGACAAGGTCAGAAAGGACCATGCGCCAACAATGTGCGCCCGTCATAAAGAATTTGTGACAAGTGCATAACGAAGTGCTTGTTTGATGTTTTGGCTGATGTTCGATATTTTGTATGCCCACTGGGCGATGTCTTAATATTTTGCATCAGTCAAAACTTAAATGAGTGCGCTGTTATGTTCTAATCGGTCTAAGTGGATCGGTTCCTTCTATAAAACCTCGTTAAACTCCTGCCTCCCTAGCTCTCCTTTTTCTTCTTCTCATTTTTGAATCTTCTGTCTCTTTTGTAGTATCTGTTTTTACTCTTCCAGTTTGTTATCCGCTAATGTTCTCTTTTGCCGCCAAATGCGACCTTTTGTTGGCTGGTTTATGGTTCTGCCTGTACGGGAATACTGTGATACTTCTTGGGTACATAGCGGTAATGTCCGCTTATTGGGTATGTGAAGAGGGCGTCGTCGAGTTTTGGTCCGAAGCCGATGTTGTGAGCTACCAGCGGGTTTCTTGTTTTGGGTGATATCTGATTCGTAATGATGCCTATGTGAGGTCGATTTCCTGGCAGCATCCATGTGACGAGGTCACCCGGGGCGTAATCGTGTTTTTTGGTGGTGATCGGGAGTGATTCCCCATGTCTTGTGAAGAATACTTGCAGGTTAGGTACGCGGCGGTGGTCTATATTTCGATCAGTTGATGTAAGACTCCAAATGCGCTCTGATGGATAAAGGCCGAAGTTGGCCATCATATCTTCGTGCACTAAGGTTTGAAGGTCCGCGCCGATGGCGCGGTATGACCTAATCACAAGATCCGTGCATACCCCAATATTTGCAGGTACATCGCCATTGGGGTAGGGGATTGAAAAGTACGCGCCGTCGTAGCGAACTTCATGTTTGGTTCGTTCAATTGCGGCCAGTACAATATCACTCGTAAAATTTTGGCTTATGGCGTTTTGAGAAAGTAAGATCGAAGTGAGTAATATAAGTTTTTTCATTGTTTTGTCAAAAGGCATATCATGGTTAACTCAGTAGTAAAATCGGCATAAGTGCTCACATCTTTCGCAGTAAGCTGTACCTTCAGGCATCGCGGTATATTTTGATTTAATTTCGACGGTTAGCGAAGCCGTTAAAAAAAGAATCACGAAAGCATGAGCCCAAAAATGGCCGTGAGGCAGATGGATAATTTAACGATACTTCAGTCGCCAAAGGTAATGTGCGCTCCAAGCTAATACCGGTAGTGTTAGGCTGGCAATTAGCATAATGATTGGTGAATTTTGTGCGCTGGTTTGATCGCCAATATAAGCGTAAGCGCAAGCTAAGCCCATGTTTGCAAGCCCTGTAACTATTATAAGACGCCCCAAGGGGTAGCCCACAATTCCCGCTGCAATTACCGATGTTTCCGCCAGTAGCGGCACGCCTCTTAATGCTACGAGTGAGCCTAGGCTTATTTGTTTCGTCAGTTTGTTGACTTGTTTTAATTCAGCCTCTGAGAGCCAGCGCCGAAATAAAAAAGATTTGGCGCTGGCGCCTAGATAATACGCGAAAATACAACTCCCCATTAGGCCAAACCAAATCGCTATAGCGCCGTAGGTAAAGCCCAATGCGCTGGCGCTAAAAACCGAAATAATACCCGTATGTATCGGGAGTAGGGCATCAAGCGTTAATGCGATTACGACGACAATGGCGATAAGTATCAATGAGGTATTCGAGGTGGATTCGGTTGCGTATTTCAACCATTGATCACTTTGATGTTCGAGTACTAAAAACATCAAGCCCATACTTATCACGAGCACTAACAATATTTGCGCTAAGCGTGAAGACCAAAAAATACGTAGATTCTGTAGTACTGAAAGCATCTTTTAACCTAGTGAGTGTTAGCCGAGATGGTGCCTGCTTATTGTGGTGGGTAGCTTGCCTAAACGCTAGGTGAATATCAAATATTCACGCGATAGAGTGGTTCGTGGATATGAGTGGCGTTAATGAAGTTTCTAGTCTAGTTTTGAATGAACGATATATTGATTATAATAGAGATTTTAAATATGCAAAAAACCACTAATTTGTTGAATGTTGGCGCTACCTTCATTGAATCTAAAGCTGTATCCGAGGATGAGGAGAAGACTCCTGACCCGATGCAGCAGCGGCGAGAAGTGCTTTATGTGTTCTCGGATATCGTTAACAACTTCAAGTTGTTTTTTCAGGAGATGCTTGCCAGCGGATTTGCTCGCGAGCGTTTGCTGACGCAAGATAATCACAATATCAGCACTGTTGCAGGGTTAAATAACTTTCAAACTGAGTGCTTGGTTTTCAATACGCGTTTTCAGGCGCAGCCCTTTGCTATTGCGATGTGTAACAGTACCGAAGATGTGGTTTGTGCCTATAAAACGGCTATTCGTTATAATTTGCCAATACGGGTACGCGCGGGTGGGCACGACCACGAAGGTGAGTCGAGCGGCAATAATGTGGTGCTTATAGATGTAACGCAGCTTAAAGACTATTCCTACTGCAAGGACTCTGAGGTTGTGACCTTAGGAACGGGTTATCGGTTTTATCAGTTGACGCCCAAGCTTGCAGAGATTAACCGAATGATTGCCCATGGTACCTGTGCCACCGTAGGGCTTGCAGGCTTTATTCAAGGCGGTGGTTGGGGGCCTTGGACGCGCAAGCACGGGATGTGCTGTGAGGATTTAGTTGGTGCGAAGGTGGTGCTGGGTAACGGTGAGTTGGTGAATGTTAGTGAAACCGAAAATAGTGAAATTCTGTGGGCTCTGCGTGGCGGCGGAGGTATGAGCTGGGGGATTGTCACGGAGTTACAGATAAAAACCTTTAAGTTGCCCACTGAAATACACCGCTTTGAAATAGAGTGGAATCAACCGGGTAATACTACGGTGTTAAATAATTGCCCAACGCCGGAGCTTGAATATCCAACAATAGCGATATTAACTGCTTGGGAGGCGGTGATTAAGTCGGACCAGACGTCGGGCTTGGTAGGAACCAATTTAAAAATAAATGCGCTAGCGGTAAGCCCTGCGTCATTGCCGTGTACGGATGTTGCGACTTTACACCATCACAGTACTATGTTTGGCTACTGGGACGGCACGGAGGTGGATCTACGTGTGTTTATTAAGCAGTGGTTTACGTCAGTTYCGCCGGGWRAWGCGAATATTACCATTAGTCCTGCTAGCGGTAGTGGGTTTAGTGGAGATGAAAAATATGATCACCGCTTAATGGGCGAGTGGGCTCGTAACTCTATTTCGGATGTTAGCCGTTATGCTGGTGGAGTACCGGGGCAAACAGCCTTGTTGCAAGGCGTTCCGTTTACACCGGATTATGATGCGCCTGCACCGCATAAAATCACCTCTAAACTGGTGAAGCATGACGGTTTGACCGAAGCGGGATATAGCGATCTATTAAGCACCTTAACTTCTGATTTATTAAGGCCTGAAAATGAGCATCTTGGCTTGTTTAGTTATGTTACCTTGGGGGCTATTGTTGGGGATTATTACCTAGATAATCCCAAAGGCCAGTCGTCCATTGGCGTTGCTTTCCCTTACCAGCCCTCCTTGTATACCATTCAATATCAAACGTGGTGGAACGAAAGCATCAAAGATAAAGTCGAGCTGCAAAATAATAAGGTATTTGTCGATTCAAATAGAGCAATGGATTGGATTGATACCGCGCGGGACGCGCGTATTGACGGGGCAGGCGGAGCATTTATCAGCTTTAAAGATGCAAGTGTCGCGACGCATGTCTACTTTGGTGATAATTATGAGAAGTTAGTGCATATTAAAGAGACATACATTAAGGATCAATATAACCACTTTAGAACTCGGAAGACGATTATCTAATTTGGGCGTACTGGTTTGGCGTGCTGTGATAATATCACGCCATGAAAAATAATTATCTACTACTGTTTGCTCTGTGTGCAGAGGCGCCCCGTGGCTAAGGCACCTTTAAAATACCTATCTGCTTATGCCCCGTCTTTGCAAGCGCAAGTTCAGTCAATGATTGACGAGCAGCGTTTGGGGCAGTTTATTCTGAATAAATATCCCAGTACGCATGATTTTCGTAACGATTCAGCCTTGCGAGAATATGTTGTGGGTCTCAAAAACCGCTACATAAAAAAATCAGCGCCGCTCAATAAGATTGTTTACGACAACAAAATACATGTCGTAAACAATGCTTTGGGCTTGCACAGTTATGTCTCAAGGGTGCAGGGCGGCAAGACTAAAAGTAAAAACGAAATACGTATCGGGGCTTTATTTATTAATGCACCTGAGCCGTTTTTAAATATGATTGCAGTGCATGAGTTGGCTCACCTGAAAGAAAAAGAACACAATAAGGCCTTCTACAAACTATGTCAGCATATGCAGCCGGATTACCATCAAATTGAGTTCGATGTGCGCTTGTATCTCACTCAGTTGGAGTTGTACGGTGAAATTTATGATTCGACATGATTGAAGGTGTAGTGGGGGTAGTTGTTCGAGGTGTTTCTGAGGCGCCCCGAACATATTTGGCTTTTATTTTAACTTTTAGCTTCAGGGCTATTTGGGGTGTCGCTTTTAGCGTCTGTTTTTTCCGGCCAAGCAAAGGGCGTTTTCACTTCGTTTTTATCTCGATATTTTAATTTCATACCGCCGAGGAAGTGACGTAAAAATTGATCTAAACATTCACGATAATGCTTGTGCGCCGGGGCTCTAAAAAAAGCACTTAATTCGTGTTTGCTCACTCGAAATTCAGCTAGCGTCAATATTTCCATCATTTCGTCGGAGCGTAGATTTAACGCGATTTTTAATTTTTTTAGAATTAAATTGTTATTTAGCTTTTTCTCTATGACCGCCGGAGGCCCTTCTTTGGCACCGCGCTTTTCAATGATGAGGCCATTAAGAAAAGTAGCCAATTGCTCGTCGTTACACTCTTCGAAACCTTCTTCCTCGTCCTTTTTTAGCCAAGCACTAAGTTCCGCCCGCGTCACTTTTAATTGTGCGTGGCGAAATATTGCAATCATGGTGGAATCGCTGTAGTCGTAGACATAGCGTAGTCGACGCAATACATCATTGTTGTTCATAGGTACACTCTTGCGGTAGTTCGCCGAATTGGGCGGGTATCTTAGCTCTTAGTCACTAGTTCAGCAATGAGAACCGAGCTAATGAGCAAGGTTTGTATGAAAATGGGCGAAGTGTTGGCGAGAGCACTCAGCTCTCCGGGGTGACATCTGCGGACATGAGCTTTTCCAGCGCTGCGTGTCGCTCGACCTTCTTGAGCTCGGATAGGCGGGTAACCGCTTGATAAAAACCCGGAAAGTCCTGCCCCTGTTGCTCAAATATTTGCTTAAAAGCGGGGACGAAGCCATTGTAATTGGCCATAGTGGCGAGGCTTGCATTGTTAACGGACAGTATCCAATTGTCGAGGCCGTCGCGCCAGCCGTAGGCGGCTTTAGCGGTAAAATATTGCTCGTGCATCTGAGCGATCTGTTGTTTTTTAGCGTCTATTTTTTCGGGCTCACTCCGGGTGTCGTCACTATAGATTTTTTCTAGTTGGTTTCGGTGTTCAAGTAATAAGTTACGAAGAAGCCTGTCGTTAGTTTCTTCGGCTTGATATTGGGCGTATTTTTCTGCCTGATCTTGTTGTTGATACCAGCGTTGAGTGGCTATCTGGGCGACGGCAGTGGCAAAACTCTCGTTAAATTTGGTGTCACCTTTTATGTATAACAGGCGATGGGTGATTTCGTGAATTAATAACTCGACCAAATAAGGCTCTGTAGTGTCGATAAAGGTATTTAATACTGGGTCATTAAAAAAACCTAATGTGGAATATGCGCGCACGCCACCGACTCGAACTTCAAGGGATTGTTGTTTCAGCTGCTCGGCGTGTTTTTCAGCATCTTGCTGATTAAAATAGCCGCGGTAAGCTAAGCAGCCTACAACAGGGTAGCACCATGTGTAGGCTTGTAAAGATAATGGTGGCGCTGCGTAAATATTCCAAACCGCATAGGGACGCTCTAAATCGGCGTAGCTTGCGTAAGCTTTGCCAACCGGGAGGTGTAAATCTTGTTGCGCATAGGCGCGCACGGCTTGAATTAATATCAGGCGCTCACGTAGTTCTGGGCTGGTGTCTTCGGCGGTGATCAGTTTGTCAATAGATTCGCGAGCAAGCAGTAACTGAATCTGGCCTTTAATGGCCTGTGAGTAGTAGCTGATTGTGCTACAGGCGCTTAAGCTGTTTATGATAACTATCAATAGGCTCAGTTTGATGGTGGATTTAAAAATCATAATTCACCTGTAAAGAGACTCGGTCTTTATTTGCTAGGGCGCCGAATAAGCTGTTGCTTTGTGTTGCGTCTTTGATTTGAAAGTAGTCACCCCTTATCGTGGTGGACCATTTGTCGCTGATGTCGTAACTCAGCTCTAAGCGATGGAATAGGTCTTTATCTTGAATTTGGTAACCGCTGGTGTAGCTGCCGGTGAGGGTGTCGTTGCGCCATTTTTGAGTCACGACTCCGTAGAGGTTGGATGACTCGTCACGGCCTTGTAACAAAATGGCATCGTGGTGGTTGAACAGTGCTTGATGGGTGAGCTCAAGGCTGGCACTTAATTGGCCGTTATGATCATAGTCAAACCCAAAGGCAAATTCTGCACTGTCGCGTTTTACCGCGCGAATGACTTGTTCAAAGCGGATGTTACGGATGTTTTCTGTTAGCGCCTCGGGGCGGAGTCGATTAAAGCTTAGGCCACGTTTAAAGGCAAATTCACCTTTCCATACAAAATTTCCGTCGCCCCAGTTAAATCCACCGCCAAGCATTTGATAGCGTTTGTAGTGACTGGTAAATAAGCTGTTTAGTGTTGTGGGGGATGTCGCAGGGAGTGTTGTTGGGCTGGTTGTTAGGATGGTTGTTAGGATGGTAGTTGGGCGTTGTGCGCTAAATAAGTCGTTGTTTGCTTCGTTAAGGATAATAATAGGATTGTTGTCGACTAAGTCGGCCACCATTAATGCGACATCAAAATTATCACGGGTGTAGGTCCAGCGAAGGCCGAATTCCGCATCAGGGAGGGAGAACCCCGGTGCGACGTTTTCGCTGTTAGCTAAAATTATGGCGTTGTTGAATTGTGCATCGAGTGAGCTTGCGTTGGGTATTAGGTTTGGGCCGTAGGGGTGGCCGGGGCGTGCAAATTCGTTAACGTCGATATCAGGGTTCACGACCAAGCTAAATTGTTGTTGGCTTTCTTGGTTATAAATATAGTAGTCGGCAACGATCATAGTCTGACCTAGACGAGAGTTCTCGACAGGGGTGAAAATGCTCTCGCGCAAATCCCTAGGGCTAAATACATCGGTAATGACGCCGCTGTCAGCTTTGCCCCAAATAACCAGCTGTTGGCCTATTTTAACGCTTAGGGGGCCTAAACTTGCCTGTATGAATAATTCGCGAGCCTTACTGCGTCGGTAGTATTCATCGCTTACTGATTGGTACTGAGCTTCGCCCCGGTATACTTGGTCGACCTCAGCTTTTGCGTCGAGGCGCAAAAAATAATGCTCACCAAAACCGTAATCCATCTGTGCGCGTAAAGCGCTGCGGTTGACGACAGGGTGGTTGCCATTACGGGTCGGGTAGGCGAGGGTATGGCTGAGGGTAAAATAAGCGGGTATTAAAGTTTTCTTTGGTTTGGACTTACCAGTAACACTATCGCCTTCCCGGCCACCCTCTTCGTCAAAGTCCATCTCGAAATCATCACTATAAATTTCTTCATCGTCAAGCGTGTCGTTAGCATAGCTTAGCACTGGTAAAATACTTAGTATTGGTAAAGTACTTAGCATCAGGGAAGCGTTTAGCAGTGCCGTGAGCGCGAGGTGTGTAATATTTGAGGCTCTGGCGAGGCTCGCTTTCTTATTTGGAAGAAAGCGAATGCGGCGCGGGAGGGGTGCTAATGCCATGTTTGTACGCTTGTGTCGGTGTTTTAAGGTTAGTAGTTAAGGTCAGTGTTTAAGACCGGTATTTAAGATTGGTATTTAGGTGAGGCACTTATTCTTGCAATCCCGCGCGATATTTTTTCAGACGGCTTTCCCGAAAGGCACCGTCATTTAGTGTGCGTAGGCTAAGGAAATCCTCTTCAATATCTTGGTTGAAACTGACTTTTTCAAGTTTAAAGTTGCTCATGCGCTGCGTTAATAAATTGTCGATTGTTAAGGACATAGCTACCCAGATACCGTCGATTTGCTTAATATTTCCTTGTGTAAAACGCTTCTCTCGCTTGCCTTGACGGTTGTGCATGAGTGACTTAAGTACGAGATTACGTTCTTTATCGATCCAGTTAATCGTTTTTCTATAGTTACTTTTTCGGGCGCGTTCTGGGGTCGGCAATACTTCTATTACCCAGCAGTCCCGGCCACGGTAAAGCACTTCTTTAAGTAGGGTGTAGGTACTGTCGTCTATGTGGCGCTGTTCTAAATCTTCGTAACCGAATTCTGAGCCAAAAAAACTGCCTTTTTTTGGTTCGTCTTCGCTACCAGAGACGATGCGTTTTACCTTGCCTAGGGCAGATAAATACATCCATTGGTCGGCGTCTTTGTTTCGGTCTTCATAGTCATATTGTAAAAAACTGATGCCGCGCTCGCCCGGTGGATCTAGCAGGATGGAGACGGAGCGCTTGTCTTTCTCGGTGTTACCATAGTCTCGGCGGACGCTTTCAATGCGTTTAATGCGGGGCTTTTCCGCGCAGGAGCGTTTTTTGTTTTTTATTTTATAGCGGCAGGAGGTTAATTTCTGCTGTGAAACTTGGCTTGTGCCATCGTTACGATCGAGTAGGCGCTGCATAATGTCGCGGGCGCTAGGGTCTTTTGATAGGGGTTCTTGTGCCCAAGCTATGCTGGCACTCAAGCAGAATACTGAGCATATAGATAGTGTTGAGAATAGCGCCACTAAGGGGCGAATAATATGTGTATATAGACTTCTCATGAGTGAGCTTCCCTTGATGCGGACGACGCGCTATTGAGATCGGTGTCGGTTGAGTTTTGTGTTTGGCCAAAATCAGCTTTAAATACTTTGCATAGCGCAGGCAAAAGCAGCAAGTCTGTGATTAATGCGGTTGTAATGGCGATTGCGCTAATCACGCCAAAATTTCGTAAGGAGGCGTGGGAGCTGAAGGTAAAGACCAAAAAACCTAAAGCGAGCACGATGGAGGTGAAGGTAATGGCTTGGCCCGCTTCGCGAATGGTTTGTTTGATGGCTTCGGGAATACTGCCCAAGCTAAAAATACCGGCACGATAGTGGGTTAGAAAATGAATGGTGTCGTCTACGGCAATGCCGATAATAATTGGAGCAACTAGCAATGTGTCGGTATCCAGTGACATATCGAGAAAGCCCATTACGCCAAAAGCGGTAATTACCGGGAGTAGGTTTGGGATAATTGCAATAATACCGACTCTTATCGAGCTAAATATAAGCAAAAGCAATAAAGATATAACAACCAATGCCAGTACAAAGCTTTGTATTTGTGACCAGTTGACGTAGTCCATAAGCTTAAGCATGAGTGCAACGCCACCGGTGAGTGTTATTTCAAACTCTGGGTAGCTATGCTTGAGAGGGGCAAATGTCTTCTCGGCTTGGGCTTGAATGTCTTTCATTATCGGTGAGTAAATGTACGAACCCGCATTTTTAGCGGTAATAGTAATGCGCGCTTGGCTGTAGTTGTCCGAAACAAGTAAGCGCCTGTCGTCTAAATTGGCGTTATTAAACATAAACAAGGTTTGCGCGAGCACTTCTGGTTTTTGCGGAATGCGGTATTGGCTTTCAGCGTCATCGTTCAGTGCTTTAAATGAACTCTTAGTGACATTTACTAAAGAGGTGCTGCGTGGAATCAGATCCCCATAGTTTTGCTTAATGTAGTTTTGAAAGTCATCCATGGCGTTCAGTACTAAGGGGTCTTTGAATGCATCCTCACGACCTGCATTCAAAATAATTTCCATATTTTGAGCGCCGGCGAGCTTTTCATTGGCGAGGACGTAGCTTTGGTATATCTCTGATCCTTTGGGCATGATCTCAATGATGTTGGTATTAACCTTTACTTGGCCGATACCAAAGCTCATGACAATAGTCATAAGCGCAAATATTGCGATAATGCGCTTAGGGTAGCGAAGGCCAAGTGTTTCAACGCGTACTAATGTCCTTTGGATGAGGCCATGGTTGTTTTTTTCGCCCTGTACTTTGTCCCGTACTTTATCTTTTAGCTTTCGTTTGACCGGCGCCCAGATATCGAGCAGCAAAGGTAATATCACCACGGTTAAGATGAATGCCACCACAACCCCTAAAGCGGCAAAAATACCGAAATTACGAATAGGGACAACCGGAACCAGAATAAGGGCGCATAAACCGATTGCGGTGGTTAGGCTGGTGAGCAAGCAGGCGAGGCCGGATTTTTTAAAAACACTACGCAGCGCTTGTTCGTGTTCTTCTCCTTCGTTTCGGAAAAACATATAGCCGGACAGAATATGTACTGAGTCGGCAACGCCGACGGCCAATATTAGAAATACAATAATATTGATCATAAAAGTCATGATCATTCCGCTCCAACCAATCAAGCCGATAATCCAAAGAAAGGAGACGATAACGATAAAAATGGACCAGACCACGGCGCTAAACGAGCGAAATAAAATCGTCAGTGCAATGCCGATGATGATGATGGCGAAGAGAGCAACAAGCACCATCTCTTTCATAATGATCTTGGCGAAGAAGGTCATGACCGGAGGGTTGCCGACAACATGAAATTCGAGATGATCGGTAAGTTGTTCTTGTTCCAGTATTGGCGTAATGGCCGCCATAAAGGCGGAATAGTCTTGAAGTTCGGTTTTGACAAATTTGGGCTGATCGAGTTTGTCTTGGTCGGTGTTGGAATTAAGCTGAGCATCGTCTTGCCATTCAAAATCAAGATTTAAGCCGTCGTCGTCAGAATCATAATCGCTGTCGTCGACAGTTATTTTTGCGGCGTTTTCTTGTGTTAACTCTTGTGCTAGTTCTTGTGTTAATGCTGCGGTACTGTTCGAACCTTGATCGTCGCCGATGTCTTCGGCATTGAAATCTGTGCGGATAACAAGAGCCCCATGGCGCATGTCGCGGGCAATGTATTGTTCTGGGTATTCTTTGTGGGCTAGGGCGAGCCTGCGCCATTGCTCCAGTTGTTGTGCGCTAGCGGGTAAGTTATCACCAATAAAGGGTCGCGAAACTAAACTTCCGTCGCGTGCCTGCATATAAGAGGCGTTGATAATGGATTTAACTTCGGTGATATGGTCTAGCTCGGAGGGCGCATCGGCTAAGGTATCTTCAGCGTTGCGATATAAACGATAGTTTTGAAGCTGATCTTGCAATTGTTGGACAGCTTTCAAACTATTGTTTGAAAAAATATCACCATCGCGAGCCTCATACACGATCAACATTATTTCGTCGCCACCAAATTGGGCACGAAATTTGTCATAAGCGAGCTTGACCGGATCGTCTTTCTGAAAATAAGCCTCTAAGCTCATGTCGATAGTGAATCGAGATGCGCCAGTAATGATACCGACATTGATTAACACAAATACTAACCAGACGAGGTATCGGTATTTTCTGATTCGATCAGGAAGTTGTTCGAAAAACAAATTAGCGTGGTGTAGCAGTTGGGGCATAGGTGCGCATTCCTTGGTCGTAGGCTGCGAGAGTTTACGTGCGAGGTGGTGTTTCAGCGGGCTTATTATAACTGATCTTGTTTCCTTTTATAACCGATCCTGCTTCCTTATATTTGTGTATAAAACGATCACTTTCTTATTGCTATTCGTTATCCCTTATATCGGGTTGCAGGGGCGTTTTGTTATTAGTTCTTTTGGGTCATTAGGTCGTTTTTGAGTGTTATTGATTAATTGCTGAAAAGTTGACATATGTTAAATACTTTGAAAGAAGTGTCTTAAAAGACGTCAAAAAAATCATTTTCACGTCAGTGCGTATGAAAAACATACAGTGTTTTGCGCGCCCTTAGGTTATTTTGAATAAAAATTTATTTTTATTGCCGTAATGGTTTAAAAAGTTATAAATTTTCTTGGCGTTTTTACTCATACATTGCGACAATGTGACGCACCTGAACTAAGGTAAGTTAGTCGCCTGAATAATTGCTGCGTTTGTACCGTTATGTGGTTTAGGCATTAAAAAGTTAGATATCCCTGAGAAATACGAGGAATAATTGTGTTGAAAGATAATCATAAGGATTGGCCGGGCCAACCTAAATTGCTAATGCGAGTTGCAATTGCCGCTTGCGTGCTGAGTTTGTCAGCATGTGGCGGGAATGGCAATAATGCGCCCACCCCGACTGCAACCCCAACCGCGACTGCAACCGCAACCCCAACTCCGACAGCTGAGCCAGATCCATCGGCACTACGTCCAYTAGCAGAAGGTGAATTACCASYTGATATCSAGCTTGCTTCGGYCGGTGCTTTTGAAGGCGGCGAGCATGGCGATGAAGAAGATGCTTCTGCAAGCAACGTTAAAACWAAAGAKACRGTAGAAGATAACCARCGCTTTGATATGCCTACWGGYGGCGCACCAAGCCCAATGTWTGRMGCTRMASMGTTTASCCAAARSTTCYTRCGTTTTGARGARTTTGGYCCTGAGWCMATGGCWAGYGTCARTGTTGACCCAGCWACTGCMSTTMGYTTGCCWGTTCCTGCTRMWGYWRMRRGCWCGCCTGATWCWGMAGCKCTTGATGYCTTCCTWGAGCAAGAYATTTATCCTGCSCCAACTCGCTGGTCTAACACTACCGACAGCAACCCTTGGSAAGACTTAATTGAGACTTACCTTGGTCGTGAKCTAGATACGCCACCAATTGAAGGTCGTCCACCAGGYGAAGGYTGGGCGCATCAACGTTGGGACGAGTTTGCTCCTGTTGAGTACTTCAAAACAGCTCAAGCCGGCGCACGTACTAACAGCGGTCTTCGTGACAGCAAGCAAAAGCATGGTTACATGTATGGTGAATTTGGCCCTGGCGGTCTATACCATAACACTACCGGTGGTAGTGATGACTTTAATGGTACTGCTGCTGGTATCGATGTGCGTTTTCACCCGAATTTCCCGGTACAGGAAGCTAATACGCTTTGGACATTTGATGGTACTTTCCCACCAAAACTGTTGAACGCTCGTTACGGTAATCCTGTATTGATGCGTCACCATAATGCCCTGCCTGTAGATGTTTCAGCGAACCGTGGTTTCGGTTTGCACACAATTACTACGCATGAGCATAACGGTCATAACCCTGCAGAAAGTGACGGCTTCGCTAACGCCTTCTTCTTCCCCGGTCAGTTTTACGATTATCGTTGGCCGATGGTACTTGCCGGTACTGACAGTATTAATACTGAAGGGACCGACCCTCGTTCAGCTTATCCTAACGATGACGGTACTATGACTCTTATTCCAGGTGACTGGCGCGAGACGATGAGTACGCATTGGTTCCACGATCACATGCTCGATTTTACCGCGCAAAATGTCTACAAAGGCAACGTGGCAATGATGAATTACTACTCCGCTCTGGATCGTGGTAATGAAGCAATCGAAGATGGCGTTAATATTCGCTTACCTTCTGGTGATGCAATGCCTTGGGGCAACCGTGACTATGATATTAACGTTCTTCTAGCTGAAAAAGCTTGGGATGCTGACGGTCAATTATGGTTCAACCCATTCAACCAAGACGGTTTCATCGGTGATGTTATGACCGTTAACTGGTTGTATAAGCCTTATTTAGACGTACGCGCACGTCGTTATCGCTTCCGTATTTTGAACGGTTCTGTATCGCGTTACTTCAAATTGGCTTTGGTTGATCAGAATGATGACCCAGTAGAGTTTCACTTAGTTGCTAATGACGGTAACATCATGGAGCACACTGTGGCCATGACTGAATTACCGACTATCGGTATTGCTGAGCGTTATGACATCGTTGTTGACTTCAGTCAGTTCGAAGAAGGCGATACCTTGTACTTCGTTAACTTGTTGGAGCATAGATCAGGTAAAGCGACAGCCGGAAATATTCCATTAAATGACGTCTTAGATGGCACTTATAACGCCGTTCAGATTGATGATAACGCTGATGGCGTTATGGATCGTTGGAGCGCTGACCCTGTTGTTGGTAAGTTCATGGAATTCCGTGTTGCTGCATATAGCGGTACTGATTTGAGTATGGACCCTGCTGAATACGTCGAAGGTCAAAGCACGATGATTCCTATTCGTCGTCCTACTGCTGATGAGTTAGCCACTGCAACTCACCGTACTTTTGAATTCGAACGTCAACCAACTGATAATAACCCTTGGGTAATTGAGACAGATGGTGGTAAAGGCTTCAATATGGATCCACGTCGTCTATCGGCTGCTCCTCAGAAAAACAGCGGTGGTCTTGAAGTATGGCGTCTACTTAACTCGGGCACTTGGAGTCATCCAATCCACATTCACTTCGAGGAAGGTATTATTCTGCGTCGTGATGGTAAGCCGCCAGGAGATCATGAGAAATGGGCACGTAAAGATGTCTACCGTTTGGTCCACAAGCAGATAGCGGCGTAAGTGTGGAAATTGCATTACGTTTCCGTGAATTCGCCGGTACCTTTATGGAGCATTGTCACAATACTCAACACGAAGATCACGCGATGTTATTGCGTTGGGATATCGAGAACCCAGGTCAAACCTTGGTAATGCCTGCTCCAATTCCTTCTTGGGATGGTGTGAGCTATGTTGATACGCATGCGCTTCCAACTTTCCGCACGGGTGATGGTGTTGGTCAATTTGGCCCAGATCTAGACTCTCAGGCACTTGAGACGTGGGTCGACGGTGTTGAGATCTTGGGTGTTGACTTGTTGAATGCCCAAATCGGTGATGCACAGACTCCAACCGAAGATGAGCGTGCTGTTGGTCGTATTCCATTAACTACTGGTATTAATATTGATGAGAATGGTTTCGAAACGACTGTATTCTTCGTATTACATGATATTTCCGATGAAGAATTAGCTGATGAAATGGGTCTCGCGTGGGCTGGCGGTTTAATAGGTGTCAATGAAGCGGCGACTTCAGAAGCAACGTATGATGCCGATACTGGTATGTTTACCTTTATGGGTGACTTACCTAACCCTGTACTTCGTGCATTCCCTGGTGGCTTAGATGGAAATGGTAACCCGCGTATTGACTCACAAGGTCAAGTTGTACCGGATTTCTCAGTACTACCTGACTTCCTTGGAACCGCGCCAGCACATTCTGATGATAATGACTACTCGCCATTGCGACGTGTCACTATTGACGGCAAAGACGTGATTGTTAATGCCTTCTTTATTCAGTGGGGTGATGAGGATTACGAGCATCTGCGTATCGATGTAAATTGTGATCCAAATGATGCAAGCAACTTCCCTGATGATCCACCCAATACAGCGTGTATGTATAACGGTCATGCTTGGGCAGGTGATACAGGTCACGCGCTTGAAATCAACACTTCTGCTCCTGAGCCTTATGTTAAAATGAAGCTGCATAAGTCTTGGACAGATGATTCTGATTACCTACCTTACTACATCGTAGTTGACACCTTCCCAGCAGGTCCTTCGAATGCTATGGGTGTTATTTWTGTACCTAAACATGAGCACCTTGGTGGAACGGCTGTGCCACTAGTACAGTGGATGCCACCTGGTCAGTTAAGTACTAACTACCCACCAACGTTCGCCCGCGCTGCTCTAGGTGGTGTTGATTTGAGTAATCAGCTTCCGGGCGGTGGTCCTTTGGGCGGTCAAATCGGTATTCCTACTTACTTCATGCCTGAAGATGACTACAGTCCAATGTGGCACATCGGCTTTGCATGGTGGGCTTTCGATGTCGATGGCAACGCTACCATGGAAGATCGTACTGTTGTTAAGGGTATCGAAGAGCTGAAGCAACTACGTCGTGAAGGTAAGGTTCATATTCAAGAGTGGCCAGCAGCTAAGCCATCGCATTTCGTACCTTTCGGTGAAACTGATGCAAATGGAAATCCTTCCAGCAAAAATAACTACAACTTCGAGCACTTAATGTCTCCACACGTAGTTAACTGTCCAACGCCAATCACCATTGATATGGCGATATTTAGAGCGCGCAACCTTATACGCTCGGGCGGTCTGGACGACGGTCAAGCTAACAACAACGATTAATATGTTGTATAAGCCCTGAACTTTAGGGGTGTAAATGTAAATCACGGCCTACTTTTGTAGGTCGTGATTTTTTTTGCCTGCTTCGTTTTTTTAGGCACTTTCATTGGCGTAATTAAAGCAACTTCGCATCAAAAGTGCAGTCTGATGCTAAGTTCTATTGTGACCGTTATTCGTGTTGATTTATAAGGTGATTCCCGCGTTAACAAGTGGATTAGCGGGATTTAAGTAATCACCTACTGCTATAATGTACATTGTGATTTTTTTCAGAGGAAGTTTTCATGATTAGAAAAATATCGGCCGTTGTCATCGCTTCCGCGCTGCTGACCTTGTCTTTCGTAGCGACGACGGTACAGGCGAAATCGCCCTGGGGGAAAAACTATTTCCCCAATACGGAATTGATCACGCATGAGGGTAAAAAAGTACGTTTTTTCGATGACCTTATCGAAGGTAAAATCGTTGCCGTCAACTTTATCTATACCTCTTGCCCTGACATGTGTCCTTTGGAAACTGCCCAGCTCGTCAAAGTTCAAAAAATTATGGGTGACCGAGTTGGAAAAGATATTCATTTTTACTCGATTAGCATCGACCCTAAAAACGACACACCTGAAGTGCTTAAAGATTACCGTAAGCGCTATGGTGCTAAGTGGACCTTTCTCACCGGTGATCGGCAAGAGATCATTACCTTGCGGCGCAAGCTTGGCCTTTATATTGAAGGTGTAGAAGAGGGGGGGAATATAAACAATCATAATGTCAGCATGATCGTGGGCAACCAAGCCACTGGCCGTTGGATGAAACGTTCGCCTTTTGAAAACCCCTACATACTAGCTGACCAGCTCGGCAACTGGCTGAGTGACTGGAAACCCCCACAGCGCGGTAAGGATTATTCTGAAGCGCCATCCTTACGTAATATGCTTGCCGGTGAGCCTTTGTTCCGTACACGTTGCGCGTCTTGTCACTCAGTCGACGGCTTCGAAGAAGACGGTGCTTTAGGGCCTGATTTGGCTGGAGTAACGGAACGGCGAGAACGTTTGTGGCTGATTAAATGGCTTAAAGCCCCAGATCGAATGATCGAACAAAAAGATCCGCTAGCTTTAGCCTTGTTGAAAAAATACAACAATTTACAGATGCCTAATTTACGCCTAACTGAAGAAGACGTTGTAAACCTACTTGATTATATGGCCACATTAAAAGTGCCCTCAAACGCGCCTCAGGCTAAGCAAGCGGCTGCGCCTGCCAGCCCATCTTTGCCTTCCGCAGGTAATGACGTGGTGGCGGTCATGAATGCATGGGTGCGAGAAGCGCATCCCAACGCGACGGTTAACGCAGGTTATATGACCTTACTGAACGCCGGTGACGATGCTGTGACGGTGAAATCTGTGACAAGCCCAAGCTTTGATCGCGTTGAGATTCATGAAATGTCGATGGTTGACGGCATGATGGAGATGCGTGAACTCAAGACGCTTAAAATCGCTGGCGGCGGCATGGTCAAACTTGCCCCAGGTGGCAAGCATTTAATGCTTAAAGCGCCTAAAAAGCGTGTTGTTGATGGTGATCAGGTGACGTTGGTGCTGGAGTTTGAGTCTGGCGCCAAGCAAACTTTACTTGTTAAGGTTAAGAAAACCAACTGATGTGTATATGGCGAGCTGTCTCGCTGCTGACAATGCTTGTAGTCTTGATTGGTTGTGAGCAATGGCGTGAGCAGCAAGCACGGAGCCATCTTAGTGTCCGTCCGGCGGTGCAAACCGCTGAATGGGCACAAGCTTGGTGGTTGCCACGACACCACCAAAAGTTAAAGGATGCCCAGCTTGCACCGGTAGATGTTGTAATGATCGGGGATTCGATCATGCATAACTGGGAGTTAATGGAGTTACCACTCTGGAAGCATAACCCGAACGGATATCGTGAGTTAAATTTAGGTTTTAGTGGGGATCGCACCGAGCAAGTTCTTTGGCGCATACAGCATGGTGCTGTGGATGGCCTCTCGCCGAAAGCGGTAGTACTAATGATCGGGACTAACAATACCGGGGCTCGTTTTGACCCGGCGCATAATACGGTATTTGCGATAGGGCGAATCATTCAGGAATTACGTAGCCGCCTGCCTAAAAGTAAGATTCTTTTGTTAGCAATTTTTCCTCGCGCAGAGTCACCGGACGATAAATTGCGTATACGCAATAACGAGATTAATACCCGCCTGACTCAGTTTGTCGATAACAAGACCGTGTATTTTCTCGATCTAAGTGATATTTTTCTTCTTCCGGATGGTCGTATCAATAGAGAATTGGTTCCGGATGCTCTGCATCCTAAGTATTCTGCCTATCTACTTTGGCGTCAGCAAATGGCACCTATCATTACTGCTTTTATGCAAGGCGTATAGCCTTGGATAGCTGTTTGGTTCTTTTGGGGTGTATCTTTTGGTTTTAATCTATTCATAATAGCCTTAGTTGAGCGCTGACTGTCGTGTGTTTGTCAGAGCTGCTACTATTAAGTTATGCCTTCTGGTGTTTAGATTAACCCTGCAGAATTTTACAAATTTTTAGTTTTGGCTGAGGAAAATGGATATGAATCGACAAGATATACTTAATGAAATTTTAGTCGCAATTCAAGAAGTGTCACCGATTGGAAGTGATTTGTTAATTGAAAATCACCCCAAGCCGGATACTTGTTTTGTTGATTACGGTGTCAACTCAATTGATTACGCTTATGTCACCACTTTGGTGATGGAGAAGCTCGGCATTGACAGGCCTTTGGATGATTTTATTCACACCAATCGGATTTTTGGTGTTGTGGATATGTTGGCGGGTGATTTACAAGTGGCTTAGAGGGCGTTATTTAGTGCGTATGAAAGTATGTTGGAAGTATTAAAGGCTTATTTACAGCCTCGATTTACAAGCTAGGAATTCGGTTTTCCCGCGCAAGACGCGGGAGCCGAAAAAATGTTTTGATCATCCCTGATCCAATCCGTATCGAGCTTTATGTTTGATACTAGCCAAAGCATTAACCGCATCCATTTTATACTGCTCTTTTCCCCAAAAGAAGCAACTTCAGTTTCGCTCTGACTCGTCCTCAACATGCTCCCTTTAAGTAAGTCCGTTTATTTAGTTTTGTTTCACTCCCCAATGAAACAATATTCCTCACCTCCTTGCGCATCCTTATCCCTTCTTTCCTTCCTTCGCTCTTCCTTAATCTTTAATCCTTAATTCAACACCTTGTAGATAAATTACGATAGCGCTTTACCTACTCGATGAACTAAGTATAAGGATTTAGGGTGAAAGCTAGGTTATCGGCGGGTGAACTTAAAGTGAAGTGAACTTTGTTTGGTTCAGCCTAGTATAATGACTCGGTGTTATTTTCTGGTTTACTTTCTGATTTACTTTCTAATTTATAAAAAGGTTCACTAAATTGAGTGATTTGCTGGTACTAGGAGCTGTCTTTACCGGAGGTCTGCTGGCGGGGTTTATTAATACACTGGCCAGTAATGGCTCGTTACTGACTTTGCCGATGCTCATATTCTTTGGCCTTTCGCCTAGCGTGGCAAATGCCACTAATCGTGTTGGCGTGCTTGTGCAGACAGCCGCATCCTCCTATCAATATTGGCGCAAGGGGAGGTTACAGTATCCTGCTGGTAGTATCCCTTGGATTATAACGCCCTTGCTTTTAGGTTCTTTGTTGGGGGCGTCCATTGCGGTCGATTTAAGCGAAGCCTTGCTCAACTATAGTATTGCAGCCGTAATGGTGGTGATGTTGCTGGTTATTCTCTTTAACTTTAAGCCAGAAGAGCATGTACATAAGTTTCAGCCTAGCATCATGACCTTCGGGCTGTTTTTGCTCATTGGTTGCTACGGGGGCTATTTGCAGGCTGGTGCGAGCTTGCTGATACTCACGACTTTGTTTGCGCATGGCATTTCGTATCAGATCGCAAATGGTCTTAAATTGAGCTTGGTGTTATTACTAACTATCCCCGCGTTAGCGATATTTGTCTGGCAAGATCAGGTCAACTGGAGGCTAGGGGCTGTGTTGGCTGCAGGGCAAGCCCTTGGTGCCGTCTTAGGGACGAAGGTTGCGTTTATTAATGGCATTGAAAAATGGGTTAAAAACCTTTTGATTGTTATTATTGTTGCCTCAATTGTTAAGTTGTTATTTTGGCGATAAGCGTACTAGTTAAGCCGCCGGAAAGCGGCTAGTTTAATCCAAGTAGCTGGGGCGGCGAAAGAGGCCGCGCCTTTATTACATCATCATTTATTGCATCATCATTGATTCACATGCTACATGCCGTGATGAGATGTTTTGTATGCTCTTATCTAAAGTGCTCACAAAGCTGTAGATGTATTTCAATTCAAGCCCGGTATTTTTTGCGACGTGGAGATAGCGTTCTGCTAAGTCTTCAATTTCGTCTGATTTTAACCAGCATTGATAGATCGCGTGCTGTTCTCGATCCGATATAATGCGGTGCCGCCCTGGCGTACTTTCGTAGCTTAATATACGCTTTCGGTTGGCGATTTGTTTATTCCGTAGGCCGAAAAAATCCTTCAGCATGTTATTACAGGCACCGCGACAAATCATTTCGTCTAGCTGTTCCGCACGTTCGCGTTCACGGAAAACCCCCTTCATAATGTTGCTAAACAATTCCTTATTGATTTGCAATACATCGATTGGAATAAACGCGGCGTACTTTTCCGCAATCGCGCTGACTTGATCAGAGCTAAGTGATTCGAGTGCTTTACAATCGGATGTTTCAAGCCCCAATATATCCGCTAACTCAAGTTCGCCGTTACGGCTATCTTGCAAGGCGTAAGATAAGAAGGACGTAAAGAGCCTAACTAATTCGTTTTTACATTTGATCTGCGCGCTCATACTGCACTTTCTCTTATTGTTATTTAAAAGTAACAAAATCACGCAGGCGTGATCGCATTTTGAACTTTTCGTATGTTTTTTGAGCTGATCTTTTGGTTTTTCAGGTCACCTTTGTGAATTTTTTTTAAGTTTTAATCAGCTAAAACATCGATTTCTATAAGTAGAACGTGCGAGGTGATTGAATCCGCCCCCTAAAAGGCTCCCTAAAAGTAAATAAAAATTAAAAACTTAGTAGGCGCTTAATCGGAAGGGGGGCTGACTTCGGTGATTTTGGTGATTTTTAGGCTGTAAGAGGCGGGGTGGCGTTTAATGGGATTTATCACTAAGTATTAGTTTGTTTCCCTCGTGAGTCGTGATCTCAATCGGCAGTAAGTGTTGGATCATGGCTGGAACCTTGTCAATATTCTTGAGGGAGAAAGCGGCTGTGATCGGAATGTCGCCTAAGGCATTGCCGTCAATTTCTATCGTGCCCGGGTAGTAGCGGTTGATGTCGTCAATGACTTCCCGCAGTGGTGTGTTCTCATAGATGAGGCTTCCATTTTTCCAAGACGCAATTTGCTTGCGGGAGATGGTCTTTACCTTGCCAAGCGGTTCACCCCGGCGTATCTCGATTTTATTTCCTGCGTAGAGTGAGCGTATTTGGGGGATTTCTGCTTTGTCGGAGGTATTGCTTGAGATATTGTTCGAGGTGTTGTCAGCTGTGAGTGTGCTGACCTTTACGTGACCTTCTAGCACAGCGACCTGTACAATACTTTGAATGTTTTTGACATCGAATTGGGTGCCAACGACTTTAATACGTACCTCGCCACTGTCAATAATAAAGGGGCGATTAACATCGCTGGCGACATCAAAAAATGCTTGGCCGCTGAGCAGCTTCACTTCGCGGCGCTCGCGTAGTAGGCGATACTGGAGAGTGGATTGCCCGTTTAAGATAATCTGGCTGCCATCTTCTAGGTTTAGGCTCTGTATCTCTGCGACTTCAGTGCTTACTTGTATCCATTCGGCCTTTTTACTGGCCGGGAGGTTAAGAAATCCGAGGTAAAGCGCGACGCATAGTGAAATGCTCGCAGCGCTGCCAAAAGCGAGTGGCTTAAACCATGTAAGCCCGTCTAAGAGCTTTCTGATCCATGTTGTCACGGTTTGCGCTGGGTGTGATGGTGCTTGAGTTGTGGGCGCATTAGTTGTTTGCTCGGAAGGGGTAGCGTTCTGAAGCCTTAAAGCTTCAGGGCTGTCGGCAAGCTCGCTTAAGTCCTCCCAAACGTGCTGCATTTGCAAGTAAGTTTCACGATGTAAGGGCGCTTGCTGTAACCAAAGCTCAAAACGGTTTTGCTGCGCATCGTCCCAAGTGGGACTTTGCATCTCTGTGAGCCAGTGAGCAGCGCTTGCTCTTGTCTGTTTGGTTTTGCGGTTCATTATGCTTGTCTATTGGTTGGCATTGCTTTGGTGCTTATCGTCGAAAATAGCCTCGTGGCACTCCACTAAGGCTTTGGCTATATGGCGCCGTACGACGGTTTCGCTTAGTCCCACTCTGCGGGAGATCTCAGCGTAACTTAGGTGGTCAAAGCGGTTCATCATCAGCAACTTTCGGCGTTTGCTTGGCATGTTCCACATGGCTTTCGCTATTAGTCCAAGTCGTTCGCGGCTCTCAGCGATTTCTTCAGGGCCCAGCTCGTCAGCCTCTCGCTGGTGAATTAAACCGGTATGTTGCGAATACTCTTCTTTTACTTTGCTTTTGCGAATAATGTCTATGGCAATGTTGTTGGCTGTTTTAAATAAAAATGCACGTGCAGATTGGATCTTACTGGGTGCATCTAAGGTCAAAAAACGGGTGAAAGTAATTTGAACGATGTCTTCAACTTCGGCCTGAGAACAGCGGTATTTTGCAGCAATGTAATGGCTAAGCTCGCGTTTGTGCTTGAGATAAAGGTCGCTAATGAGTGCCGCGTCGCTATGGTTGATTTTTCTCTGGCTATCCATAAATCAGTTACTGTATGTCTCGCTGTAAAATCATCGCTTAAGGGGGTTTTAAATGCAAGGTTAACGATGAAATGCGTCTTTCGGCTCGCTCCTATTTATGCTGTTACAGCGTCGATTTTGGCATTATTGGGGGGCGTACAAACATTCCAAGGGCTTTTTGTTTGGTGCATTGTAGCGTAAATAGTGTACAGGTCGTTACTGTATATGCATTTGGGCTAGGAGTTCGAGCCTAAGGCGTGATGTCCGTGTCTCCTCCCTGTATCAATAGTCTGTATCAATAGCCTGTAGTGTTACTTGCTGCACAAATTCAAATATTTGTCGCCAGAGGTTTACGTGCGTTCAACATAAAATACCCTGCGCCCTGGCTTAGTATGTAGTCTTTTGCGCCGCTAAGTGTTTGGAGTAGTTCCTTTCTGTCTGGAAATAGCTGATCCGGGAATAGTTGTTCTGGAGATGACTCATTTAACGGTTGTTTGTTCGTTTTTTGATCTGCAAAGGGGGCGCCGGGTAGTATTAATGCCTCGGCTTTTTTAACTATGCCTGTCACCATGTTTAATAGATCCGATGATTTGTCCTGCATGCGTATCGCAACGAAACCGGTATCTGCCAGTAGTGGCTCAATCTTGTGCCAAGGGTGAGCGTCGCGGATGCAAAGCCAGCGGCTGAGTTCATTGTTTAAGCTGGTCGGCAATGGCCGGTTCAGGAAAAGGTCTGAGAGCCCGATAAAACCGCCCGGTTTTAATACGCGAAAAGCCTCTGCAAGGGCTTTTGATCCATCGTCAAAAGTGCATAGGGCACATTCACACAGCACAACATCAACACTATTATCCGCTAGCGGGAGTGTATGCGCGTCCCCATTTAGGTGATGCACGCGTTGATTTTGTGAGCCTACTTGCCGACTCTGGCCTTTTTGTAGGTTAAGAAAGCTAATATCTTGCGCAATTACCCTGGCACCGTATTCTTGCGCGAGTAGCTGCGCACTATTGCCCGATGCGGCAGCGATATCCAGCACTAGGCTACGCCGGTTGATCAAGCAGGCGCTAGCAAGTGCTCGGGTTGATGCGGCGCCTCCGGGGTGGAAGTGCTCTCCCAAGAGTATTTGCGCGAGCGGTAGCTCATAGATGTTAGCGCAGCACGATAGGGTCATGGCTTTCGCTCTGTTGGTTCTAGTTCAGGTTCGTTCGAGCTGTCACGGCTGTCGTTGAGCGACCAGTCATACTCAGCAAAGTGTATAACGTAATTCAGGGATTTTTGTAATTCAGCGGCTTGTATTGGTGCTGCGATACTGGCGATGTAGCTGAGCAATTGCGCGCTTTTATTGAGGTGCTTCGGCGCGGTTTGCGTAAATTGCTCTTGGTACCATTTAAAAATCATCGATAAGGTCACCTGCTGCTTAGCATGGTCAATAAGGAGGTTTTCTGGGTGACTTACAAATGCCATTGCGGCTTCTTTTAGGAAGGGTTCAAGTTCATTGCCGAGTGGTAAGCTAGGGCGAATAACGGGGCATGAGCCGCTGCCGCAGTTAAGTACAAAGTGGATGCGCGGATCAATATCGCCTTGAAATACCTTACTGTTTTCAACCGTATAAAGGCTGTAAACCTTACCGCCGAACACGTGCTTCATTTTATAAAAAAAGCCCAAGCCCTTAATTATCTCCACGGGAGCTTTTAAATCCTGAACAGACTTTAATGGCCAGTTGTTTAAAATGGTGTGAATTACCGTAGCATTATAGGCTTGCACCCAATACGCCAGGGTGTGCTGTTTTGTCGGGAAGCGTTCGGGGGCGTTTTCTGGGCTATACACTGCGACGGCGGCTAAGTATTGAGCGAGTTGCTGCTTTGATTCGGGGCTTTGCTGCCAGTTTGCGTAGTTTATTTGGCCTTGCTCATCACGGTATTGCTGAACGAGTTGCTCAAATGTTGTGTGTGGGAATCCTTCGTTGGGAAAGTCCTCAGGCAAGGTGCTTTGCAGCGGAGCCACTACCGCACGAACGTTCCATAACCAAAAAGCGACAAGCGCAATAGCTAAAATAGCGATGCAGAGTAGGACGATACCGAACGTTTTTAACATGGAGGTGCTTCCGGTTAAATGGGTATTTTTAGTTAAGTCGGCATTCCCGATAAATTAGCTGTCGTTACTTGAGCTGGCGATAATGTTGGTTTCATTTTTATCGCCTTCATGAAGCG
>NVXL01000221.1 GCA_002746115.1 Alteromonadaceae bacterium | reverse complement strand
TGCGTTGATATTTGCTTCAGCGGGTGACGCGAATGCTCCAGGGGCTGCGGCTGTCGACTATTTACATCTGTTGGGCTACCTCAGTTACGCGTATATGTGGGTAACTATTACGGAGGCATTGGTCGTGTCGGGGCGAGATGATGTGTTTGCACAGGCTAAATGGCATACGGCAAAATTCTTTTTTAGTAAACTATTGCCAAAAACCTATGCGTTGAAAGAGAGTATCTTGGCTGGTTCTGATAGTCTAATGGCGCTCGGTGACGAGCACTTTTAGTCTTTATTCAGTAGTAGTGATTAAATAGTCAGTGATTAAATTTAAGAGGTGGTTGTGAGCAAGCTCTATCCAGAAGATCAGCAGCGCGTAGATGAATATAACTCTAGCAACGTAAACTCGGTTGAGCGTAAGGAATTTCGTCCTTGGTTATTGCTGGGTGTGCTGCTGGGCGTGCTAAGCGTGTTGACTGTGATCGCCTTTTGGATTGCTTACAGTCACGGCGTTGCTTAGCCATTTATTGATGCTATTCGTCAACCCAAACCCATCGTAACGGGTCGCCAAAGTCATCAACAATAAGCTTCTTTCTGGGGCGTTTATTTTGTGAGTGTTTTTTATCTGTCTTGGCGTGTTTTCGTGACTCTAGGGCGTTGACTACATCCGGGATGGGGGTGCGTTCTTGCTTTGGCTCGATACTCGTGGCTTTAGCAAATAAGTTCCGATTACTTTCGTTCCCGCTAGCACCTTGTGGTACGTAATTAACCTTCCCCCCCGAACCCAAATACGAGTCCATTTGCAGGGATAGTTCGTCACGAATCTGTGCTTTAGTTTTGACCGGTTTCATGTGATAGCACGTTGTTAAGCGGTTTTAGAGCGGATGCGATATTTTCATTTTACTATTCTAGAACTCTTATTCTAAGGCGGCGTCTGATTTCAGAAGTAAAGCGTTTACAGGCGCTTTACTTATAGGTACGGACGTAGGGTGGCGTAGGGGCTGACAGTTCCAGTGTTGGCGCTGTCTGTGACATCTTCATTGCCGAGACACCAATCTCCTGAGATTTCCATCGGAGGGAATAAACTATCAAAAAAATCACTGAATTTTTCAGCGGGCAGCATTGATTGTGTAACAAACAAAGTGCGTTGTTTGACTTGGGCATCTCCAATTCGGTTGCGTACGCCCCAGCCAATATCGTACGAGTCACAGTGGCTGGCATTGTCGGGGGTGCTGACAAAGGCAAGTTCATAATCGGCATTGAATAGGTATTTCATCATTGCTGTCTCAAACAACATAGCGGTATCTTCGTATTGGGAGTAATACGCATACTGGTCGGCTGCGCCGCCATGCTTGAAATGATCGCCCACTTCGCTTGCGACGATTTCTAAGTCTGCAAAGCTTGGATCGCTGCCGTTGTAAATAACGCCCGCCAAGGAGAACATGGTTTCCGATGTGAGCGGCTTATGGTTACTTAGTCGATTCGAAACCCACTGTTCAGATAAATCGTAAGCGGCTTGCTCAACGTTTTGGTGGGGGTAAAGATGGTCGTAGCTGTTGGGGGGGAATAGATCGTTGGCATGGCCAAGTTCGTGCAGCAGCATGCGTGCAACCAAGGGGGTAATATCTTTTATCGTACGTTGATGCCTATCGGTTAAAGCTGGGTAATCAGCAAAAGTAGAGCCGTTTCTAACATAGCGGCTGACTTGTCGGAAGGCTAAAGGGTCATCAAAGCCTGCACGATAGTCTTCCTTTGTGTTGATGGTGCTGTGCTCTTCAGTGTTTAACCAAAGAAATGCTGGATCAAGGTAAATGGCGCCAGTTGCGATACTGTAGTAAGCGGGGCGAATGTCTGAGTCTATTACGATAGCGGTGACTGCGCGAAATAAGGGTAGCATCTGCTCAGGCAGGGTGTTTAATACCTCGGAGAAGCGTTGCCCCATCCAGTCATGAGATACCACGACACGATCCATAATATGGTCGACGCCCGGGTCACTAACTTCCATACCTATAAGCGGGAGGGTGTTGAGATCACAGCGAGAGCTTGAGTCTTCAGCACTAACACAGCTTGCTAGCGTCTCGTTGTAAGTGTTGAGCGCTTTAAATGAACTCGCATCGGCTAGGGTATTGTTGGATGATTCGTCATCATTGCCGCCACAGGCGCTTAAGAGCACCATCGTAAGAGCAATAAAACCGATTTTTTGCGGGATCAACTTCCCAAACATGTCAAAGCCTTTCTTTATGTTTTTTTGTTATATGTTCGCTATGCCAAGGTAATACTACCAGAGCTACCTCAAAAAAGTTGTTTAAAGTTAAGCCGATTTAGACGTAACTTCCATAAGAACGTTTAAGTATACGCATTTTGCTCGCTTAGTGAAGAACTTAAGCCTTAAAATTATAGCTTATAATACTTAGAGGTCACCCCATAGGTATTGCAGTATGGATAGCGCGCTAATAGGTGCTGTCTCTGTGCGCATGACCCTTGGGCCTAAACACAGAGCCTCAAAGTCATTGTTCTTAAGCTGCGTCAGTTCGTCGTCCGATATACCACCTTCAGGGCCCACAACAATACAGACCGAATCGGGTCGAGTTAGTTTCGTATGATTTTCAAGAGGGTTATCACTTCGGTGGTGAAGAACGAAGTTACGTTCTGCTGGTGTGCGCTGCAAAAATTCAGATAGGCGGGTTGGGTTTTGCAGCTTTGGTAGGCGGTTGCGTTGGCACTGTTCGCATGCGGCAATGATCAGCTGTTGCCAGCTGGCGTGTTTCTTTTCTTGGCGTTCTTGGGTGAGCTTAACTTCGGAGCGTTCCATTAGTAGAGGAACAATCTCGGTGACACCGAGCTCGGTCGCTTTTTGGATGACCCACTCCATTCTGTCGCCACGAGAGATACCAATTGCTAGGGTGGTTTTTAATGGGGACTCGCTGTCTCGATGGTGTGCGGCAGTGGTTGCAACCGTGGCGATTTTCTTGTCGGCCTTTACGATTGTTGCTCGGTATTCGTAGCCTTCTCCGTTAAAGAGTATTAACTCTCTGCCTGAGCCCATTCGCAATACCTTGATTAGGTGGTGGGATGGGCCTTGTTCCAGCGCAAATTCGCTGTGCTCGGTAAGGGCTTGCGAAGTGTATATTCGAGGTACGCGCATTGGTCGTTAAGCTTCTTTATCAAGCCCGAGGTTACGAACGATAGCCGTGATCGGCTCAGCTTGGTTCATGGTGTAAAAATGAATGCCCGGTACGCCATTCGTTAATAGGCGCTCGCACATTTGAGTAATAACTTCTTGGCCGAAGGCACTGATACTTGCGAGGTCGTCGCCATAGCCTTCTAGGCGCTTGCTAATCCAGCGAGGGATCTCGGCGCCGCAAGCTTCACTGAAGCGTGCCAGGCGTTTATAGTTTGTGATGGGCATAATGCCGGGGTAAATTGGCTGTGTTATGCCGGCTTGCTGACATCGATCAACAAAATGAAAGTAGGCGTCAGCATTGAAAAAATATTGTGTAATAGCGCTGTTAGCGCCTGCGTCTAATTTGGCTTTTAAATGCCGAATGTCATCGTCATATGAGTCTGCTTCAGGGTGTATCTCTGGGTAGGCCGCAACTTCTAGCTGGAAGTGGTCTCCGTAATGTTCCCTTATAAAACTGACAAGCTCTTTGGCGTAGACCATCTGCTGAGCGCCGCCGGTGCCAGAAGGCATGTCGCCACGCAGGGCAACGATGCGGTTGACGCCAATCTCTATGTAGCGCTTAAGCAGGTCTTGCATCGAGCCCGTACTGTCGCCACCGAATGACAAATGTGGTGCTACGTCCAAACCTTCTTGCTTCATCTTCTGTACGACCGACAGTGTATTGTCTCGCGTCGATCCACCGGCACCATAGGTGACAGAAAAGAAGTCAGGCGATAATGTTTGCAGTTGTGCGCGCACGTCTTTTAGCTTTTCATGGCCTGCTTCGGTTTTGGGCGGGAAGAATTCAAAGCTGAGACGACGAGAAGTGGAGACGGAGGTTTTTGGGGTCGACATGGCAAGTCTACTCGTTCAATCATGGAGGTCAGGTATTTGCTACCTATTGGCAGCAAATACCTGACTTGTCGGAACATGCCGTGGTTAAAGTCTGCGCCTTTATTGTCAAAGGCGCAGTACACAGCTATCGGTTAGTAACGTAGATATAAAGCTTGGTACTTGCTAATACTTAGCACCTGTAAATCTAGTACTTGTAAGATTCTGGCTTGAATGGGCCTTCGGCTTTAACTTTTATGTACTTAGCTTGTGTTTCAGTCAGTTGAGTGATAACACCGCCAAAACCTTTCACCATGTCGCTTGCAACTTCTTCGTCGAGTTTCTTAGGTAATACTTTAACGTAGAGGTTACTAGTTTTATCGGCATCTGGAAGATCAGCAAACTTATTCTTGTATAAAAGAATTTGAGCCAATACTTGGTTGGCAAAAGAGCCATCCATAATACGTGAAGGGTGACCGGTTGCGTTGCCTAGGTTAACCAAACGGCCTTCAGAGAGAAGGATTAGGTGGTCAGCCTTGTCTGTAGTGCTGCGATGAATTTTGTGAACTTGAGGTTTGATTTCCTGCCATTCCCAATGCTCACGCATAAATGCCGTGTCAATTTCGTTGTCGAAATGGCCGATGTTACAAACGACGGCGGCGTTTTTCAGGCTTTGTAGCATAGCCGCATCACACACGTTGATATTGCCCGTGGTGGTTACCAGCAAATCTGTTTTGCCGAGTACATCAGTGTCGATGTTGGCTATCTCGCCAGTGTTGACACCATCGATGTATGGAGAGACAACTTCAAAGCCGTCCATGCAAGCTTGCATCGCGCAGATTGGATCGATTTCAGAAATCTTAACAATCATGCCTTCCTGGCGCAAAGAAGCAGCAGAGCCTTTACCTACGTCACCGTAGCCAATAACAAGGGCTTTTTTACCCGCTAACAAGTGATCTGTTGCGCGCTTAATCGAATCGTTCAGGCTGTGACGACAACCGTATTTGTTGTCATTTTTGGATTTTGTGACCGAATCGTTCACGTTAATCGCTGGAACTTTAAGAGAACCTTCTTCAAGCATTTCCAATAAACGATGAACACCTGTAGTGGTCTCTTCAGAGATGCCGTGAATGTCGTCAAGCATGGCTGGGTACTTCTCGTGAACCATGGAAGTCAAATCACCACCATCATCAAGAATCACGTTAGCGGCCCATGGTTTGCCATCATTAAGGATAGTTTGGTCGATACACCAGTTAAACTCATCTTCAGTTTCACCTTTCCATGCAAAAACTGGCACGCCAGCGGCTGCAACAGCTGCTGCGGCGTGGTCTTGGGTGGAGAAGATATTACAAGAAGACCAGCGAACATCAGCGCCTAGCTCAACGAGAGTTTCGATAAGTACGGCCGTCTGAATGGTCATGTGGATACAGCCCATAATACGCGCATCGGCTAATGGTTGGCTGCTTTTGTATTTGGTTCTTAGTGCCATCAATGCTGGCATTTCGCCCTCGGCGATTTCAATTTCACGACGACCCCATGAAGCGTCAGCATCGAATGCTTCTTGGGTTTTGGCTGCGACTTTAAAGTCGGTGAAATTATCTGAAGCTGTAACGATTGCGTTCATTAAAGAAACTCCGTTATTAAATAAACTAGTTAATGTCGAGTGGACTTAGGCTTAGGCTGGGTGATGCATTAAAGTGCGGCACGTAAAGCGTCAGCTTTGTCGGTTTTTTCCCAAGTAAAGTTAGGCTCTTCTCGACCGAAGTGACCGTAAGCGGCTGTCGAAGCATATATTGGGCGCAATAAATCTAGCATTTCAATCAAGCCGCGTGGGCGAAGGTCGAAGTGCTCGTTAATCAATTCAATGATTCTGGAGTCGTCTACTTTGCCAGTGCCGAAAGTGTCAATTGAGATTGACGTTGGCTCGGCAACACCGATAGCGTATGACACTTGAATTTCGCAACGATCGGCTAAGCCTGCGGCGACGATATTCTTAGCAACATAACGACAAGCATAAGCGGCTGAACGGTCAACTTTTGATGGGTCTTTTCCAGAGAATGCACCGCCACCGTGACGCGCCATTCCGCCGTAGGTATCAACAATGATTTTACGTCCAGTCAAACCACAGTCACCTACAGGGCCGCCAATGATAAATTGGCCGGTTGGGTTAATGTGGTATTTGGTGTCGGCGTGCAACCATTCAGCAGGAAGTACAGGCTTGATGATTTCTTCCATAACAGCTTCTTGAAGTAGACCTAAAGAGATGTCTGGAGAGTGTTGCGTTGATAGCACGACAGCCTCAATAGCAACAGGCTTACCATCTTCGTATCGAAGCGTTACTTGGCTTTTAGCATCTGGGCGTGACCATGCGTGGGTGCCGTTTTTTCTTAATTCAGCTTGTTTTTCAACTAGGCGATGGGCGTAGTAAATCGGGGCTGGCATTAATACGTCAGTTTCGGTAGTAGCATAACCAAACATCAAACCTTGGTCGCCCGCGCCCATGTCTTTGTCGACGGCTTCATCAACGCCTATTGCTATATCGGCTGATTGCTTACCGATGGCATTAATAACGGCACAAGACTGCCCGTCAAAACCAACGTCGCTAGAGTTATAACCGATATTAGTAATAACATCGCGGATAAGGTCTTCTAGGTCAATATAAGTAGAGGTTCTGACTTCACCGGCAACGATGGCCATACCTGTCTTCACCATAGTTTCTACGGCGACACGTGAGTTTGGGTCGTCTTTTAATATGGCATCCAGAATTGCATCGGAAATTTGGTCTGCCATTTTATCTGGGTGACCTTCAGATACTGACTCGGATGTAAATGTTGTATATTTGGCCATGCTTTTTCCTCTTATCGGAATGGTCTGTACGAAGTAAAATCACAAGCTTCGCCATGGATAGCAAAGCCGGTTGTCAAAAATATTGCTGGTTTTCGCTAATCACCAAAGCTTGTGGTGTAATGCAAAAAAACTGTTGTTTAATAAAAGCCAGTATTTGATAAAAAACTATTGTTTAATAAAACATCTACTGCTTGATAAATTGTCGAATCTGAATTTGGAAGCCGTTACGTAAGGCAAAGTAGCTGCTTTGTCCCTCTGTAAATGTATTTTCCTCAGCCCAAAGACTTAAGTCTTGAGGGTCAAATCCGAGCCAGAGATCGCCACAGGCGGACTGTGTCCATTCCTGTCCGTGGTGGCAGAGCTCGCAAATAATTAGCACCCCTTGCGGCTTTATTGTCCTGCCAACATCGGCAAATACCGAGGCTGGTGACGGCGTATGGTGCAAGACCATACTCATTACTGCGCAATCAACGCGACCGACCAGTTCCTGACAAAATCGTGTGTCATCATGTACAAAGCGGAGGTTTTTAAGGCCTTGTTGCTCACTAAACTCTTGTGCTTTAGCCAGCATTTTGTCGTTGTTGTCTAAAGCGATGACCTCGTCAAACATGGCGGATAAATTCGCTAAAAATTCACCGGTGCCGGGGCCAATCTCAAGAGCAAGATGCCTGCTCGGCATTGCGCTGTTTTTCAATGCATCATTAACATGTGGCTCATAGACTTCGAAGGCGGCAATTAAGTCTTGCTGAGTTTTAAATTTGCTGGCGTTCTGACTAAAAAAATCGTTGCAAGCGCGTGCTCTTTGTTCATATATCACGTTAAGGTTTTGCGTCGCGCCTGCGGAAATTTGGAGTTTGTTTGCCGCTGCAAAAATCGCCTGGCGCATTGTTGCCAATGCTTCAAATTCCCTTAAATCCTCATCACTCTCGACATCAGCGCTGTTTTTGGCGACTTGATTGTTACGGCGATAAAAAATCGAGTTGCCTTCTTTTCGTGTATTTAATAAACCCGCCTTGGTCATGACTTTTAAGTGATGACTCATGCCGGATTGTTTGATATCGAAAATGGCGCATAGCTCTAAGACTCCGAAAGAGTCGGTGGATAGAACGCGCAGGATTTCGAGTCTTAACGGGTCGGCACTGGCTTTAAGTAATTGCGATAACAATGATGCATCAGTAAGCATGATGAGAAGTCTAACAGATATTGCAGACCTATATCAAAAAAGATTGATATAGGATTGGTGTAAGTGCGTTGCTTTATTAGCTGTGTCGAGGTTTTCAGGGCTGTCGATGTTTTTCGAGGAGACTGATTTTTGGTATTTGACAACTGAGTGAGCTTGGTGCAGAATTGCCCAACTACAAGGATTTGGACGTAGTACAACTATTCTAGCGTCTCCCCAGCGCGCTAATGTAGAGATTTGGATATGCTTACTAAACAAGCAGATACAGGATTAAAATTTAACAAGCGCCAACTTCAAAAAGAACAAACCCAACAACGTATACTCAATAGTACGCACCAACTTTTCCTTACGGAAGGCTTTAATGCACTTAAAACCACTGCTATTGCCAAATTGGCAGGGGTATCGGAAGGTAGTATTTTTGCGCATTTCGGGGATATCAATCGGCTTTTTGCCGCAGTTAGTCAAATACAGACTGAGAGTTATGTCGTGATTGCCAAAGCTCGGTTAGATGGTGATATGCATGTTGATGACCAAGTAGCAGCATTCTCGAATGCTTTTATGTCCTGCTTTGGTGGTGAGGCGGGTATGTTAATGCGTTATTCTATTTTCGGTACGGCTTTAGATGGCCGCAAAATGGATGTTGAAATCGCCTCGTTAATCGAGTTCATGGTGGAAATTCTGCAGACTTCGATTAATCGTGGTGAGTTGAGCGATAAAGCTGAAGCGCGTGTACTGGCTCAAATTTGGTATTCAGTGTTGATGTCCAATATTATTGCGGGTTTACGTAGTGACAACTTTGATGTCGATTTTAATTGCAATAAGGTTAAAACCTGCATGGCGGCATTGTTGGCGGCCTTTCGCTTCTAGGGAATAGCCTTGCCTAAGCTTGGGCGGTCGGGCTTTATAATAGCGGCTATACTTCAAATTGTGCCTTCGGGCGATATGAACCATTTGCCGTTAACCAAGAGTGTGCCCAATGACACGCACATTAAAGTCCATCGCCCTAGTCTGCCCTAGCCATGATAAGGCGAGTAATACTGTCTCAGATCCATTACTGCAGGCATTGATTGGTCAGATTGGGGATGTATTGTCACATATCCAGTGTGAGCTAATTATTGCCTCTTTCCCGTCTGGGCGACATGATTGGGCGGAAATTTTTCTTGAAAGTGGTCGTGCTGAAGGCATTATTGTCTACGGTCATGGCGATTTTCAGGAGAGTATTGATGCTTTGGTCGAAGTGAAGGCGCCCTTTGTTGTCTGGGGCTCCACTGCGGCTGCGTCACGCCACTGTACTGTTGGTAGCGATAACGAGCGTGGTGGATATTTTGCGACAAGGCACTTGCTGGAGCTTGGTCGACGTAAAATTGTCTTTCTAGGCGACAAAGATTTACCTGAATTTCGTGAGCGTTTTAGCGGCTATGTCAAAGCGCTAAATGAATTCAAAATCGAAGTCGATGATGCGCTGATCGTTTGCGTTCATCCCAATTCCTATTCTACCTTTGTAGCACTTAATCATCATTTGACGGGTAAAAACGTTAAGTTTGATGCTGTCTTTGCGTCTAATGATAATATTGCAATTGAGACGATTACCGTACTTCACAAGCAAGGTTTACACGTCCCAGCAGATGTCTCTGTTGTGGGTTTTGGTAACTCTTCCGTTGCGGCGTACTGTAACCCGCCGTTGACCTCGGTTGTACAGGATATTAATTTTGCCGCGCGTGAAATTGTGGCTAGGTTGACAAGTATTGTTAAGGGCGAGGTAACGCGGTCATTGCGGATTCCTGTCAAATTGCTTGTGCGCTCCTCGTGTACTCCAGAGATCGAGCAGCCGGGGAAGCTGACTTTGTCGCGCCACGGGATGATTGAGAAAATCGATAAAAGAGCTGCGGGGATGCTGGGTTACAATATTTCTGAGTTAGTAGGTAAAGATATCTACTATTTTTTGCCCGATCCTGAGTTGTTTGAAGGCGAGCTTCCGGTAGATTTCAATCTTCGTGATTACCGAGACGGTAAGAAGGATGGTAGCACGCTCCAATCGATTTTTATCGAACATAAAACGGGTAATCTATTGGCAATGGAAATTGGTGTTACCTGTGTGAAAGTGGAGGGTACGGAGATATATCATTGTATATTACAGGACGAGGTGGCTTCAGAGCCCGTACTGGAGCATAAGATAGGTGATTTCCGGGTGTTTTCTGATCAGAGTGCTATGACGGATGCTGGAGCTGCGGTCAAGGATAAAGACAATCCAGCCGCTTATATTGATTTGTTAACCGGCCTGCCAAATAGAACTTTTTTGATGCGTCGTTTGCGTCGCGAGCTTTTAAACGCCAAGAAAACCCAGCAAAGCCTAGCTTTGGCTATTTTCAATATTGATTATTTTAAAGCCTACAACGATAACTACGGTTTTGTTGCCGCGGATAAATCCTTAAATGTTGTTGGGAAAATAATTAAAAGCGTGTTTGCCCAATTCAGCCATATTATTGCCCGCTATGGCGGCGATGAATTTGTGGTTATTATCCCCGAGGTGGACGCTGAGCGGGTGGTGGAGTTGGTCGAACATGCGCTAATAGGTGTCAAGGAGCGTAATATTCGGCATGAATACTCGCCTAGTAGCAATTGTATTACTTTGAGTGCCGGTGTTTATTATGGGGCTTCAGATAAGCTAAAAAGTGTACGAAAACTTATTTGGTTAGCTGATAACGCTTTATTTGAAGCAAAAGATGCCGGTCGTGATCGCTTGGTATTGTTTGACTAGCCTCATTTACTCACTCTGGTTTGACTTGGTAGTTTGTCGTTCTATCCCGGTTTGCCATCAGCTCGGGGCGTTGTGAGTATTTTGAAGTAAATTATACAATAGATACTATAAGCTATTATCCAAGCTATTCCTGATACAAAATAACCATTTCCACCTAGAATGTTTGGGTAAACCCCTGCCACTAAGCGCAATAAGCCCGCATTTGCTGCCAATAAAAATGCCAAAGTCATTATTGGGTGGGGAGTTAAGGTTCTGCCTGAGTGCCCTAACGATACCCTTGCGAGCATTGCCAATATGAGTGAACCCATAGCGCCGGTAGTCAGGCCGTGTAGAGCGGTGCTCTTACTTATATCAAACCCCAAATAATGCAGTGAGAATAACGCTAGCCCTATAGGGATGAATCCGTTAGCCAGATGGAGCGACCATATTAGCGGTGTCGAGAAAATTTTTCTGTTATACCAGCGTATGGCTCGCCACGCATGGCTTAGTGCTGCTGTGGCAAATACGGCTGCGATAATATGCTTGGGGACTATTGAAATACTGTTACTGATAAACCCTAAGGCGATTACCCCAGTCGAAATTAAAACAAATTTTTCAATTAATGCGATCGGTTTTGCGGGCGGGGTTTGTGTGCCTCTGGCGGTAAATAATGGAATGACACGCCCACCAAGGATTGTCATGACTAGGGTGATTAACATGATGGCTGCATGCATACCCCAACTGAATAATTCCGGTTTGTTTAAAATAACAGATAGGTGCGTGAGTAAATTTGCTATGGCGAGTAATAGTAGTATTGGGATAAATACGATGTTTCGATAATTATGCGCTTTAAGCACTAGCTGCGCTGCAAGTCCTGTTGCCATAAGGAGAAAACTGATATCAATAATGGCGATAAACCAACCCAACTCAATGGCATTTGTGACTAGCAGTATCCGCGCAATTAACCATAGTGTAAAAAGCCCAATCAACGGCTTGCCGTGTGTCGCACGTAAGCCCGTCCAGTTCTGAATCGCGGTTAGGAGAAACCCCACGACGATGGCGGCGACGAAGCCGAATAGCATCTCGTGCGCGTGCCAAAATACGATATTGGCGTATGGGGTAAAAGTCCAATATCCATTTAAAACGCTAATCCATATGCCTATAGCTAGGACGGAAAACAAACTGCCGCCTAGGAATAGTGGGCGGAAAGCCTGTGCCCAGATTGCGCCTTTTATCGACTGGTTGTTTTCCATGTTAAATGCCTTGAATATTTGTTGTGTTTTTTGAGGGTTTTAGGGAGTATTTTAGCTGCCTTAAAAAATCTTTAAATTTGGTAGCCAAGTCGTGACTGCTGAATGAATATAGGTGTTCTGTAATATGGGCGAATTCTTGAGATTCTTTTAAGTGTTGTAATTCTGGATCCTGGGGGTAGAGCATATTATATCTCCTCACCTAGATTGTAGCGGGCGGTACATCTCTTGTTAGGCATGATGCGAGCCAATAAAAAAATATTCTTTATAATCAGTGTCTTGGTTGCCTTTTGAGGTTTGGCTGGTGTCATATTGACTGCGTTTGGTGTAGTCTTTTTAACTCCTATATAACTATTTGAGACGCTAGCCGTGAGCGCAATTTCATCCAATGCAATTATTGAATTAGCTGTTGATTTAGCAAGTAGCCTGACAACTAAAGATCGATACGATCGGCTGTTAGATAATGTACGAAAACTCATTACCTGTGATGCCGTGGCCTTACTGTCCTTTCATAGCGGTATACTCAAACCTATTGCGATACAAGGTTTAAGCCGAGATACGTTGGGGCGTCGCTTTTATGCGTCAGAACACCCGAGATTTGAAATTTTATGTGCATCATTAACCCCGGTTCGATTTCCTGCTGATTCCCCGATGCCGGACCCCTATGATGGATTACTTATTGATCGGGACGATGATCTGCCTGTGCATTCCTGCATGGGCTTACCCTTGTATTTTGGGCATCGGCTATTAGGCTTGTTGACGATTGATAGCATGACACCTCATATGTTCGATGATATTGCGGAACGCACCTTGCAATTGATTTCATCGATTGCAGCCGCTGCGTTAAATAATGCCTTGTTGGTGCAGCAGCTTGAAGCGCAAGCGGCTCATGCGCAAAGAGTTGTCGAGAGTCTTACCGAAGACGCGCTGATTCGAGATGGTGGTGAATTGATTGGTAACAGTGAGGTGATGCATGCGCTCAAGAGAGAAATCGGTATCGCTGCACCTTCCGATTTTACTGTTCTCATCGAGGGCGAGACGGGCGTAGGGAAAGAGCTGGTGGCGCGGACATTACATCAAAAATCTCGTCGTCATCATGCGCCGATGGTGTATGTTAATTGTGCTGCACTGCCAGAGAATCTTATTGAAAGCGAGTTGTTTGGGCATGTAAAAGGCGCCTTTACGGGAGCAGAGAGAATGCGAGAGGGTAAGTTTTTGCTAGCCGATGGCGGAACCTTATTTTTGGATGAAATTGGAGAGCTGCCACTTGCGGCTCAAGCCAAGATGTTGCGCGTTTTACAAAGTGGTGAGGTTCAATCTCTAGGGCAGGATCAAATTAAGCGGGTTGATGTGCGCGTTATTGCGGCCACGAATAGAGACTTGGGCCTTGAGTGTGAGCGGGGGCAATTTCGTCAAGACTTATATCATCGTTTATCGGTGTACCCTATTAATGTTCCCATGTTAAAAGATCGGCTTGGGGATGTTCCACTTTTAGTGGGGTATTTTATTGAGAGGCTGCGTCGAAAGTTCGGGTTGAGGCAGTTGAAGATAAGTAATGGAGCGCTCACTCATTTGAGTGCTTATTCGTGGCCAGGTAATGTTAGGGAGCTGGAGCATGTTGTGAGTCGGGCTGCGCTGAAGGCATTTTCACGCCAAGGTAAAGACGTTATGGTCACAATTGATCGTGTTGATTGTGATGTTTTTAGTCAAAGAGCGTTTGAAACTCCGATAGAGGTCACTACGAATTCAGAACAGGAGGACGGAGAAAATACCGATTTGAGAGCGGCGACAGACGCTTTTAAAAAACAGTTGATCTCGCGAGTTTTAATTCAAGAAAAAGGTAGCTGGGCAGCAGCAGCTCGGCGACTAAATACTAACAGGGCTAATTTAAATCGTTTGGCCAAACGGTTGGGTGTTCATGTTGTAAAATCGGTTCAGTGATTCTGTGCGTGGATAACATGCGTGGATAAATGGTTCAGGTGGTAGGGCGGCTGGGGTGGTCTATTATTAGCTTGGTTCTATTTTGAGGTGCTGGGTTAGGTCTTAGGTTTAAGGTATTAGGCTGTTAATCGTATCGCTACAAAACCCACGCATATGCATGAAGCGCTGCCTACGTGCTTTTTCTTTTAGTGTGTCAGCTGGATGTTCGCCGTATTTTTTCAAGTACACCTCTTTGGCTAAGTCCTTCCAGTCATATTGATACAAGTCTATTTGTGCTGAGCTTATTTGCTCAGAGATGCCTTTGTCACGCAAAGCGTGACGAATCCATTGTGGTCCCTTGCCTTGCTTTTGTTTCATGCGAACATAGGACTCGCAGAATCGTTGGTCACTCTGAGTTCCGTCCTGAGCTAGCCGTTCAATCTGTGAATTAACAAGGTCGGGATCGTCACAGTGTTTGCTGAGTTTGCGCTGTAGTTCTTTCTGAGAGTGTTCTCGGCGAGCCAGTAAGGCGATGGCTTTATCGTGCACAAAGCGACTGAGGCTATTGCTGTCGTCTTGATGGCGGGTTTCTTTTTTTTGCTGCTCTTCTTGCGGCAGGTGTTGCCGCAAGAAGGTACCCACATCTTTCATGGTCTATTTAGGCTTCAGGTTAGGCTTCAGACTTTTTAGGTTTGCTGCTTTTTTTCTCAGTGGCTTTCTCAGCAGTTTCTTCAGTTACCTCAGCGCCAGCTTCGGTAGGGGCGTCGTTGGCGTCATCTTCGGTAGGGGTTAGTTGTGTCTTAATTGTCTCTTCTAGGTATACGGCTATCTCGGGGTTGTCGTTGAGATATTTCATCGCATTCGCTTTACCTTGACCGATTTTGTCGCCTTTGTAGCTATACCAAGCGCCGGCTTTATCGATGAGGCCAAGTTTCACACCGAAATCGACAATTTCACCGTTACGGTTGATACCTTCACCATAAAGAATTTGAAATTCAGCTTGTTTAAAGGGTGGTGCAACTTTGTTCTTGACGACCTTTACGCGGGTTTCAGACCCGGTGACTTCGTCACCATCTTTGACTGAGCCAATACGGCGAATATCCAAGCGTACTGAAGAGTAAAATTTCAGTGCATTACCGCCTGTGGTGGTTTCCGGGTTGCCAAACATGACACCAATTTTTATGCGAATTTGGTTGATGAAGATGGCCATACAGTTGGCGTTTTTAATGTTACCTGTGATTTTGCGTAATGCCTGTGACATTAGGCGCGCTTGCAAACCTACGTGGTGATCGCCCATATCGCCTTCGATTTCGGCTTTGGGTGTTAACGCTGCGACGGAGTCGATGACGATGACGTCAATGGCGCCAGAGCGTACTAACATGTCGGCGACTTCAAGTGCCTGCTCACCATTATCTGGCTGAGAGATGATGAGGTTTTCAACATCAACCCCGAGTTTGCGTGCGTAGATGGGGTCAAGCGCGTGCTCGGCATCAATAAAGGCGCAAGTGCCGCCTTTTTTCTGTGATTCGGCAATGACTTGCAGTGTAAGGGTAGTTTTACCAGAAGACTCGGGGCCGAATATTTCTACGATACGCCCTTTGGGTAAGCCGCCTATGCCGAGGGCGATATCCAAGCCTAGTGATCCTGTTGAGATGCTAGGGATGGCTTCAAGCTCGCGGTCGCCTAAGCGCATGACGGTGCCTTTACCGAACTGTCGGTCTATTTGGCTGAGTGCGGCTTCTAGTGCTTTTTGTTTGTTCGTGTCCATAGTGGATCCTGGCATGGTGAGACTGGCGCCCAAGGGCTTTGATATATGGCAAGCATAAGATAGTTGCCCTGTATGGGCAAACAGTATTTTTGTTTTTCTTTTGTTTTTCTTTAATTCAGAGCTGCGGACATTCCTGTCACATCGCAGCGGCACATGTTGCTTAATTGCTGCAATGAATATTGGATGACCTGTTCCCGGATACTTTGGCGGTCGCCAGGGAAATACTTTTGTTCGGCATGGGAGTTTTCTTGACTGCCATAGGCTATGCACACCGTGCCGACGGGTTTATCTGGCGTGCCGCCACCTGGCCCCGCGATGCCGCTGACGGCGATGCCGACGTCGGCTTTTGCGGTAGATAGCGCACCTTGAAGCATGGCTTTAACGACGTCTAAACTCACAGCACCTTGGGTATCAATTAATACTGGGTCGACTTGGAGTATCTGGATTTTCATGGCATTGCTATAAACCACGAAGGCGGCTTGAAACCATTCAGAGCTTCCGGGAATGGCGGTAATGGTTTGGCTAATGCCCCCACCAGTGCAAGATTCTGCGGTTGTGACGGTTAAGCTCTGTTGTTTGAGTTGCTTACCTAGCTGTTCTGCAATGAGGTAAATATTGCCAGTCATGAGCTTCGATTACCGTTTAGCTGTTGTGTGCGCTTAATTCTAACCGGTATTGGCTGTCTGCTGTTGCCGGTTTTATGGCAATACAGATGTCAGCGGTAGATAAAGCGTTATTTTGGTGCCACGTTTAACTGAGGATTCCACCGAGATGTCGCCATGATGTTTCTCAATAATGCCATAGACAATGGCGAGGCCTAAACCCGTGCCTTCACCGGTCTCACGAGTAGTGAAAAAAGGCTCAAACATCTTAGCTTGTACTTGCGGTGTCATGCCACAGCCGCTGTCGTCAAAGCTAATTGCGAGGGATTGTTGATCGAGCGTGCGTAAGTCAATTCGTGTGCTGACGGTGACTTCCTCAATGCGTTCACTCTGCGATTTTTGTTGTTTGCTGACAATCGCTTGGCAGGCGTTGGTGAGTAAATTCATAAACGCTTGGTTTAACTCAGACGCCCAGCACTCAATGCGAGGATCGATCTGAAAATCGCACACGATATTGACCTGACCATTGAAATTCGCTTGTACTAAAACGATAGCAGACTCAAGGTTCTCGACAATAGAGGTCGAAGTATAGTCAGCCTGCCCGAGCTGTGAAAAAGTACGCAGGCCTTTTACGATACGGTTGACTCGCCCAGAGCCTTCACTTACCAAGCTTAATAATTCAGTTAATGGCGTGAGCTTTTCTTTGAAAAGTGTGTAAACCTCATGAGATTCACCATCAAGAAGGTTTTCGAAAAACACGTCGAGGTCGGCTAGTTTTTCCGTGAGTGACGCTACGCCTGCTTGGATGAAATTATTGGGGTTGTTGAGCTCATGTGATGCCCCCGCGACCATAGTACCCAAACCTGCCATTTTCGCAGCATTGAGAAGCTGCGCTTGACGTTGTTTTAGTTCGCGAGTGCGCTCTTCGACCTTATCTTCGAGGTTGGAATAGAGTCTAGCATTCTCTAATGCGATCGCGGCCTGACCGGATAACAACTGTAATAACTGGCAACGTTCTGGGGTAAAAGCGCCTGTGGTTAAGGTGTTTTCTAAATAGAGAATACCCAGTAATTGTCGCTGATGATGAATCGGTAAACAGAGTATGGATTTACTCTTGTTAAGGCGAATATAGGGGTCGTCGTTGAATTGCTCGTGGGTACTCGCGTTCTCAAGTACGACGGCTTGATCGCTGTGTTCTGTATAGTGAATGACGGCAAGAGGTAAGTTTTCCCCTTGTGATTCGGCGTTTATTGGGGGGCTAATCCGGGTCGCCGCTTGATCCGCTCGGCCCTCTACTTCTAAACAGAGTTCGCCATTATTATTTAATAACAAAACACTACGCTGCGCGCCCGAATTTTCCAATACAAGCTGGGTGAGCGTTTCTAATAACTGGGAGAACCGAATCTCACTTGAGATGGCTTGCGAGGCCTTAATAACGGTATTTAAATCAAGTGCGTGGGTAAAGTCGCTTTCGCTTTCGCTTTGGCTGTGTTCGACGCTTGTATAGCCTAGGCTAGGAGGTGGAGAGTTGGATGAAATCCTGAGGTTGGGATGTGCTTTTGCTAGTGCAAGTACTTTTACAATCGCGCCCCAGCGTTCGTATTGATAATGGGCGTCAATTAGGTGTATTTCTGCAAAGCGCACCCTGCCTTCACCGCTGTAATAGCTGGCGGTAACTTCGCTGATAATAGCGGCGTAAAAACCAGGGTTATGTATTTTAGCTGTCTCATTGGCTTTGTCATAATAATTCATAGCGCAGAGACTATCGCCGGTAATCCGTGCGTATTCGGCTTTAATAAGCAGCGACTGAGCCTGAAAATTCCCGGGTGAATTTTCGCCCCAAATACTGTGCTGTTCATCATTGTGTCGCAAGGTGATTAAGGCTTGTATTTGCGCTTGTGGGCTTAGATCTGCATAGCGGGCGCAAATGATAATGGACTCAAAAAAGTGGAACACAGGGAGTTGAAATAGCCCTGCCATGGCGGCTTTCATTGGGGCTATTTTTGCGGCTAATGCATCGGCTTCGGTATAGTTATTATAAATGACATTTAGGATCATTCGTACAAACAAAAAGTGAATGATCAGGGTGTCATTGTTAAGCATTTTTACCGTTGCAAATTCGGCCTCTTCGTTAAAGCTATGATCACTGAGACTGAGTTTGTCTTGGGTTTTCCCTTGTAGGCATAAGGCACTTTGCTTCCAAAGGAGGCAGCTAATTAGGGGGACTGGGTCTGTGTGTTCAAAAAACGGTAAGGCTTCGTGCGCCTCTTCATCGACTTTGGCGAGGCTTTTACCTTCGAAGAAGGCGTAACATAAAGTCGTACTTAATGAGTAGCCTGCATAGGTCAGGTCGCCGCCCTGTAAACACTCCTGAAAGCACTTGTGGCAGTGCTCAAAGCTGCGCGCTAAGGCCTGTTGCCAGTGGCTAACAAAGCAGGCAAACACAAAATGGTTTTTACCGGCAATACCATGGTCATCAAATTTCTCGCTTAGCTGTAAGCCTAAATGCGCGTAACGAAAGCCTGTTACATAATCTTTGTCGTTTAGTATTTTGGTGACGCCATACATGGTATAGCCATGAGAGGAGACGTGGTTGTTGCCTCGCTCTAAAGACGTTTTAACGACGGTAAGGGCAAGCAGTGTGTACAGTGCAAGGTTACCCGAATTGTATGCCGGGGGGAGTAAGTCGACACATAATTCCAGTGCGATTAAATCTACCGGGTTCTTATTTATGGGGAGCTCTAGTAACGATTCAATATCGTAATCTTCTAAATGTTTTTGTAGCTGCACGTTCTTGTCTTTGAGTTGGTTTTCAAGCGCTTGCTGATCTTGGTTTATGTCGACGCCGCAAAGTTTTAGGCCTTGTAGCCCGGTCTCTAATGTCTTTTCGATATCAAGTTTACTGCTGTAAACGTTACTGAGTATTTTATAAATACGTGCTTGGTCAAGCTCTGATTGTGCGCAGGTCGCGTAGTGTTCTAAGTCAGCAACGGCTTGGTGGTAATCCCCTATTAAATACTGACATTCACTACCATTGACAAACAGAGAAAATGCTAAGGTGTATTGTTGTTGCCAGCAGTCAGTTTCTAGTAATGATTGGCCGATGCAAAAATAGTCGAGCGCAATATCATAGGCTGCGGAGTGTTTGGCTTTTATTCCTGCTTCAAGGTTAAGTTGGGCAAGCTGCTCTTTGTCAGTAAGCTCAAAGATTAAGTCTCTGCCATGGTTTAATTGGGCAACGATATCGAAAATATGCTCTTCGTGGTATTCCGCACTGGCATTTGAATGCAGTAACTGGCCGATTTTGAGGTGCAGTGGCGCACGTTCCTTATCGGCGATCATGGCGTAGGCCGCCTGTTGTACGCGGTCGTGTAAAAAGCGGTAAATAATTGGCTCTTTATCATCGGTATCGGTGGGTGACTCGTAACCGTCATCTAAGGGCATGAGCAGCCCTTCGCTAAGCGCTTCCCAAAGTTCACCGGCAGTGGTTTGTATGCTGGCCTCGTAAACAGCTGCAAGGGTGTGTAAATTGAAACGATTACCAATGCATGCGGCGAGTTTAATGATTTTCTGGGTTTTTTTTGGTAGTTTATGCAGTTTAGCCGTCATCAGATCGACGACGTTATCGGTAATGTCTCGGTTGTTAATCTCCTGTTGGTCCCATCGCCAGCGCCGACATTGGGCATCGAACTTAATGAGGCTTTCCTCGTAGAGCGAGAGTAAAAACTGGTTGAGAAAAAACGGATTACCTTGGGTTTTTTCTAGGCACAGCTGTGCTAGTGGCCTAGTGTGCTCTAGGGTGTTCGATAAAGTATCAGCGATGAGCGTATTGACGCCTTGCAAGTCGAGCGGATGCAATGTGAATTGGTGAAGTTTGTTTTTAGGGAGCGCACTGACTAAGGATTTGATTAGCGAAGTGTTGTGGGACTCGCTAGACTCTCCTGTACGGTATGTTCCAATGATAAACATATGTCCGATGTCAACGTCAGTCAGTAATTGCTCGATTAGGCGAATGGAGTGAACGTCAGTCCATTGCAAGTCATCAAGAAAAATGACCAATGGATGTTCCTGTGTCGCAAAGGTGCAAAGGAAGCGTTTGAACATCAAATTAAATCGGTTATTTGATTCGGCAGCCGGTAACTCGATGGGCGTGATTTGCTTGCCTAATAGCCATTCAACCTCTGGAATAACATCGATAATGACTTGTGCATTGTCGCCCAGTGTGGCGAGCAAGCGGCTTTTCCAGCGTTTTATTTGCTCTTGTTGCTCGCTTAACAGCTGCCGGATTAAGCCTTGGATGGCTTGAATGAGTGAGGCGTAAGGAATGCTATGACTGAACTGATCGGCTTTTCCTTCAATGAAATAACCATGTTTTTTCACGATAGGTTTGTAAATCTCATGCACTAATGAGGATTTACCAATACCGGCGTTACCTTCAATGAGCATTAATGCGACGTTGCCTTGACTGACTTTTTCAAAGGCATTAAGTAATTGTGTGGTCTCGTTGTCACGACCGTATAGCTTCTGTGAAGGTTGAAAGGTATCTGAGAGGTCTTGCGTGGCGAGGACGAAGCCCTTTTCATTTTCATCATCATCATCTTGTTGTGCCTCTCCTGTGAACTTTTGCGTGGCTTCAGTGCTTGGGTTGGTACGCAAAAACTCTAAGCAATACTGTAAATCGGCTTTTAGGCCTACCGCACTTTGATAACGGTCTTCCGCACCTTTGGCCAGTAATTTTAGGACGATTTGAGAGAGCAGAGGCGGTAATTCGGTATTCACCTCGTGCAGTGCACGAGGGATTTTGGCTAAGTGGGCATGTACCAATTCCATAGGGTCTTTAATTGGAAATGGTAGGCAGCCAGTAAATAGCTCGTAAAGTGTGACGCCTAAGGAATAAAGGTCAGTACGGTAATCCATTGAGCGATTCATGCGCCCGGTTTGCTCTGGCGAGATATAAAATAACGTTGTTTCGGATATATTCGGGTTATGAATGTCGGGGTTTTCACGCGAGAGTGCGGTTGCAATCCCAAAATCAATCAACTTGATTCGTCCGTTCTGAGGGTTCCAGATAATATTACTGGGATTGATATTTTTGTGCATGATGTTGTGTTGATGCACTTGCTCGATAATATCTGTCAGTCGTATTGCCAGAGATAGGCGTTCTTCTATGCGTAGACGATTGGTGGCAATGGTTTGACTTAGGGGTTCGGCATTAAAGTCTTCCTGAATCATTACCAAGCTATTTTGGAACGGTTCAATACCGACAATACCGATGACGCCGTCGAGGCGTAGTGAGCGCGTTAGTTCGTATTCTCGCCTGAAGCGGGAAATTTCACGTGCGCTGGGATAATCTCTGTTGAGTAATTTAAACACTAGCGTCTGTTTGTCTGTATCCCGGCAGCCGCGATACACCAATGATTTAGAGCTTTGGTAAATGAGTTGTCCGATATGATAACCGGGGAGCGCTAACATCATTGTGAGTTGTGTGTTCCTAGCTTAAGTGGCGTCAATATTCGGTGGTGTAAATAACAAATACTAAATGTTGAGGCTAAATTGACGGTATGTGCTTACGGCATATGGCGTTTAAATTTAGAGCGTATAAGAAATACTATAGCTGTAAATTGAAAGGTTTATTGTTGTCAGCGGCCGCTTTGGCGCGCATATCATTTTTTTTGCGTATGAGCATGATCTCGGGCGTCAATTTGGAGGCAAGCGTTTTTTTAGGGGCTGGTGGCAGGTGTACTTGTAGTTATGGTTGTAGCTGTAGTTATCGCTATGGGATTAAAAATACTTGGCAGCAAATGCACTTTTTTCCAAAGGCTTATCAAATAGATAGCCTTGGAATAGTACTTCGCCGTGGCGGCGTAGCCACTCGGCTTGAGCCTCGGTTTCAACCCCTTCGGCAACCGCACGTAAGTTGAGCGTTTTAGCGATGGCTAGGATCGAGGCGACCAAGTCAGCACTTTGCTCATCAATGGTAATGTCGTTAATAAATGACTTATCAATCTTAACCTTATCTACCGGGAGTTCTTTTAAATAACTCAAAGAGCTATAACCCGTACCAAAATCATCCAGCGAGAAGGTGATACCGTAAGCGCGAAGTTGCAGCATTTTGGAGACCGCATCATCCAAGCGTTGTAGTGCGGCGCCCTCGGTAATTTCAAACTCAATATTTCGACCACGTAGCTTATGTTTACGTAAAGTCTCCGTCACCATCTCGACAAAGTGATCTTGGTATAACTCGTTGGCGCTGATGTTAATCGCAATACGGAAGTGCGAGTTAGTAATGCCTAAATGTTCATGGTTATGAATAAACTCGCAGACCTTGTTGAGCGTCATTTCTCCCACTTGACATATTAACGGCGAACTTTCTAAAAAGCCGATAAATTCTGCTGGTGGGATAATCCCGCGTTCAGGGTGCCGCCAGCGGAGCAGGGCTTCTGCCCCCATGAGCTTGCGGGTGCGGGAGTGCAGTAGCGGTTGTAAGAAGAAGTCGAATTGGTCTTCGGAGACCGCCTTGTTCATATCAAGCTCAAGCGCGACTAGAAGGTTCGCTTCTTCCGACATTCGCTGTTCAAACACCGCATAGCGATCCCGGCCAAGTTTTTTGGCTTCATACATGGCTGTATCGGCAGCACTTAAGAGCATATCGATATCTTTGGTTTCACGAGAGTACAGCGCAATGCCGATACTCGCACTGACCGAAAACTCCTGGGATACCACCGCAATTGGGGTGCGAACACGATCAAGCAACTTCTGAGCGATGCCCTCGGCGTGTTGTCTCGCTAAGCTGATATCCGAAGAAATATTCGGAATACTCAAAATGAACTCATCGCCACTTAAGCGCGCGAGGGTTTCGTTTTTCTGGATTTGCAGTTGCATGCGATTAGCGAGTGCCAGCAAAAGCTTGTCGCCTGCGGAGTGGCCTAAGGTATCGTTAATACGTTTAAAATCATCAAAATCAATAAACAGTACCGCGCCATAGGTGTCGCCTTTACGTGACTCTTCAATATCACGTACCAAGCACTCCATAATCCGGTTGCGGTTGGGTAGGTTGGTGAGTGTATCGTAATAGGCGAGCTTTTCAACACGCTCTTCCGCCTGAACTCTAGCCGTCACATCACTGGCAATCACAAGCACGCAGCGCTGATCGCCAAGGTTGTAAGGAATAAAGGACATATGGAAGTAGTATTCAATATTTTCAGCGCTGTTAATCACTTGTTTATCAAGTAACGCTGCTTGCAGCGTATTACGAGCACTGACTATTTGGTTGTAGACGGTTTTCGCTTCGCGAGGGTTAATACTTTTATGCAGGGCGTAGTAATCTTTGCCGACTAATTCGTCGACGTGTTTGCCAAAAAAGTTGGCCGTTGCGGTGTTTAAAAATACGATGTTACCGTCTTCGTTAATAGCGAAGAGCTGGTTGGGGCTGGAGTTGAGAATCATAATGAGCTGGGATTCATTTTGTTCCAGCTCCTGTTCTCGCAATTCGAGGCTTTTCATGAGTTTATTGGCGGAGTCGACGATAAAGCCAAGTTCGTCGTTAGTATGGCCTTTAAGGTGCTCTAAGCGCCGCCCGATTTTCTGGTTGTAGTCAATATGGGAGAAGTTCCAGGCAATACGGTAAAGTGGGCGTGTTAAAAAGTGGTGATATATGTAGGCTAGCATCATCACAATAAAAGCATTGCCAAGGATACTGGTGACTACAATCGTCGATGCACGTTTATATAGGCTGCTTAAGGCAATGTCGTTATCTAAGCCAATGACAAGACGGCCTAATCTTTGATTGTTGTCGGCGATTAGGTCTTGTTCATAATTGTCGGCCGTGCCACGCAAATGTTCGGTTAGCCAGCTCGTTGAGGACTTTTTAATTTCATGTCGAAACGTGGCAAGAGGCTCGCCATTTTCATTTACAATGGCGGCGGCGTAAAAGTAATCATATTTTTGTAAGCTGGAGACTAAATCGCCGGCTAGACCTGTGTCTTGCATGCGTACCGCTCGTAAGGCCGCGGCATGAGTCGTGCTCAGTATTTGTTCGACTTCGTGGTCAATATTTTGGTTTTGATTATGGTAATCCACGTAAACCTGTACCGCCGCGATTACCACGCCGAGTACAAATACTGCAGACAGGCTACCTCGAATTAACCTGTATGAGAGTCGTTGTAGGAAACCTTTAGCCATAAACGCTTCGCCGGATTGATTCTCTACGCTGTCGAATTAAATATGTTGGTATTTATGTTGGCACTACTATTATTATTCATTCCCACACCTATTCATTTCCGCACCGGCCAAATCATTAGTATCTGTTAGAAAGGGTTAGTTAGTTTATCAGTACTTTTATATAGCTTAATAATAAGACATAAACCAACGGTTCGCCCAAATTGCAAAGCAGGTAATGGCCTATTGTTGGGTTTTTTCTTAACTTGTCATGTATCCTTTGACCTGGGTGTAGGCTAAGCGGTCAAGCAAATTAAGTTAGCACCCGGCGATGGCATGGCATAGACTTTAATTTAAGCAGCTTCGTAGTATGTGTTTAGTCGTATGTGCTTTGTGTCTTTATAGGTGTTAAAATGAATAAGCTTATTATAAAAGTGGTCTTCATGGTGGTCTTCATGGTGGGGCTGACCAGTTACATGACGTATGTGCAAACCGGTAAGAGTCCCTTTGATTTTAGCAATATGTCAGCACCCGATATATCGCTCAATGCCGACAGTATTAAAGGTCTCCTGCCCTCCGGCGGCGGAGCAGAATCTGGTAAAGATGTGTTTTATAAGTGGGTGGATGATGACGGCCTTACCCAATATACCCAAGTGCCGCCACCTGAGCATATAAAAGCAGAGGTCATTGCGCTGGATCCGAATATGAATGTGATACAAGGAGTGAAGCCGAAAGCAAGGGTTGAGACGGCTAAAAAGAAACGCCAAATTGGCCAAATGGACGGCTCTGTATACAGCCCAGGCAATATGAAACGATTAATGGATGATGCTAAAAACGTGGAGAAGGTTTTGAATGACCGTGCAGAACAACAAAAACAGATGCTTGATGGCCTTTGATTGGGTCTTGTAGATTGCGCCTTGTAGGTTTCGGGAAGTAAGCGCATGAAAAATATTTTGTTCAACGGCTATGACATTGTTCTATTTATTGTCATTTATGTCTGCCTGTTCTTCTCCCTGTTTACGCTAACGCTTCGGCGTGATGCTAATCCAGCCCATCCATGGCTGAGCGGTTTTTTCCTTACTCAAGCAATGGGGGCTGCTTATATTCTCGCGCTTTACGGCGATGCCTTTCATGCTTGGGCGGTGACGCATACGCCTGCAATATTTGCGCTCTTTGAACTGTCTCTCTGGTTGGAAGGCGCGGCGTTGTTGGTGTATACCCGGGTATCACTTTATCACGATGTCGGCTTTACTCGGCGGGATTTGGTGCTCCTAGCGCCAGTGCTAATCTATATCATCACCGTATCGTCGGTCACGCTATATTACCCGCCAGATCAAAGCCCGGCTTTTCTACGTTTTCTTCAATCTGATTACGTCCAGTATTATGAGCATCTACGTAACACGGTAAGAGTTGGGTTTGGTATCTGGGCGTATCTCGTCGTGCAGCGATATCAACGGCAAATCCCAGAAGCGTACTCCAACTTAGATCTACTGAGTTATCGCTGGCTTAAACTGCTTATTGCAGGTTTTATCGTCTTGCGCTTGTGGTCTGCGTTTAACGTGCTACTGTTTACCCTTATCAATGCCATCTTGGGCGAACGAATCTCACTGCAGATCGATTATGATATGCTGGGTATTATCGCTAATTACGGACACTTGTTGTTAATATCGACGCTCTTGTATTTCGGTTTGGCAGATTCTCAGAATGTAATGCGTATCACCAAAGAGACGCTCGAAGTCGTCGGCAAAGCGACAACTGAGACTCGTCCAGCTTACTCCGACGAGCAAACCGAGCGTGTTCGCAAGCATATGATCACTGCGCGCCCTTATTTAGATAGCCAACTCAAAATTGATGACCTTGCCCAGCAGGTCTCCATTCCGCCTAAAACCTTATCAAGCTTAATCAATCAGCAGTTTCAAATGAACTTTTTTGAGTATATCAACAGTTTTCGTCTGCTTGAGGCGAAACGCTTATTGCGTGATCCACAATATCAAGCGCAATCTATTGTCGATTTAGCTTTCCGCGCGGGTTACAACAGCAAAACCACTTTCTATCGATTATTTAAAATTGAAGCGGGAACCTCTCCCTCTATTTATCGCAAACAGCACCTCTTAGCGCCTCAAAGTGGGCGTCCCAGTTAGACATCTTTACTTGGCACCTTAAAAACCGCGTATTTTCATACCTTTCCGAGACGTTCCAATAACAGGTTTCTTCCGTTTTGGTATTCATTTCTAAAATCCCCTACCTACACTCGATTGCACCCAATAAACAATAATTAATAAATTGGAAATATCGATGAAAAATCACATATCAAGTCAAAATAAAAGTACCTCGGGTAAAACCTTTCAGCTCAAAAAGCTACTTGGCGGCGCAATGGTAGCTGTCGGTATGATGGCCTCGTGCATGGCGTTTGCAGTGTCACCGCTGAGCGTGCAGGGCAATAAAGTCTTAGTCGGTGGAGAGCAGCGTAGCCTCAACGGCATCTCCTTATTCTGGAGTAATGACGGCTGGGGCGGAGAGCGTTTTTACAATGCATCGAACGTTGTGCGCATGAAAAATGAGTTCGGCGCTGAGTTAGTGCGTGCAGCCATCGGCCATGGCGCCTCGGGCGGAGTACAGGATGCTTGGGATAGTAACATGGCCAAGCTTGATACCGTGGTGCAGGCTGCCATTGACAATGATATGTATGTGATTATTGACTATCACAGCCATATTGCCCATACCAACTGGGAGTCTGCCGATGCTTTTTTCTCCCAGGTCGCAAGTAAGTGGGGCGGGTTTGACAACGTTATTTATGAAATCTACAACGAGCCTAAAGAAGCCAATTGGCATAACGACCTAAAACCTTACGCGGAGCACGTAGGCAACACTATTCGTCAGATTGACCCGGATAACCTCATTATTATGGGGACGCCAAAATGGTCACAAGACGTCGATATCGCCTCCACTAACCCGGCCAATGTCCATAACATGGCCTATGCCGTTCACTTTTATTCAAACACCCACACCGGCTGGTTACGAGATAAAGCGCAGACTGCTTTGAACAATGGCATTGCCTTGTTCGCCACCGAGTGGGGCATGGTCAATGCTAACGGCGCGGGTCCGATTAACCATGGCGAGACCTGGGCCTGGATAGACTTTCTTCGTGCCAATGGAATTAGCCACGCCGCTTGGGCTTGGAATGACAAAGATTTCAATGACGCGGGTGAGGTAGAAAGCTCTTCTTTTTTTTGGAGCGACGGCAGCATGAAAGAGTCAGCGGGCTTCCTTAAAGAGATTCTCGGCGGTGGCGGTGGCGGCGGTGGCGGCACTGACGTGACTACGGGGCCATGCAACTTAGGTTTTGTTCCAACTAAAATCCAAGCGGAAGATTACTGTCACGCCTCAGGCATTCAGTTTGAGTCCACAACTGACGCTGGCGGTGGAGATAACATGGGTTGGGTGGATAACGGTGACTGGATTACTTTCGACATCGATATGCCACAAGCTGGCACTGCAACAGTGACTTACCGTGTTGCCTCAGAGAATGGCGGCGGTGTGATTAAGTTTGAAAAAGCGGGTGGCGATGTTCAGTACGGCACAGTGAGTGTCCCAAGTACTGGCAGCTGGCAGTCTTGGTTAGACGTGAGCCATCAAGTGCAACTCCCTGCGGGCGCGCAAACAGTCGCAATTGCAGCAGAAGTTGGCGGTTGGAATCTGAATTGGTTTGAAGTAACAGTCGATGGTTCAGGTGGCGGCTCCGGTGGCGGCTCCGGTGGCGGCTCCGGTGGCGGCTCAGGCGGTGGTGGCGGTACAGGCAGTGGTAGTTGTGCCGGTGTTTCAGTTTATCCGAATTGGGAACACAAGGACTATGCCGGGGGGCCAAATACGCATCAGAACGCTGGAGACCAAATGGTTTATGGCAACAGCTTGTACACCGCTAATTGGTACAGTGTTTCCGTACCGGGTAGTGATGCCTCTTGGTCATTTGTCCAAAGCTGTAACTAATCATCTGAACTAAACTCTTGTTAGGTCTTGGGGCTACGTATGTAGCCCCTTTTTTTGCGCATAATATGGACTGTTTTTTAGTAAGTTACTTTCTCCAACAGGTACTAGTATCAACTGCTTCCGTTTGGCTAAGGCCAAGTCTTTGTT